>CAINDV010000916.1 GCA_903847485.1 uncultured Verrucomicrobiota bacterium | reverse complement strand
TGGGCAGCAGATCATTTTTCAGGTCCATACTCATGTTCATGTACACCAGTTTGCCCGGTGTCTTTTTTCCATGAGTCAACGATGCCTTTTTCCTCCTCCCAGCCCTATCCGCTCGGTGTCATTTAATTTGAGTCAACGCGTCAGGCGGAAACTGAAACAGTTGGAGATCAGATGGGATGAACCTGTTGGCCAACCCACCGAGTCGCCACCGCCAGGCGCTGACAAGTTCCGCACTCGGCAGGCATGAAGCGTTTGTTTTTCAGACTTGCGCACCCCGCCCGCGGCTGACTTCCTCGACTAGCCTTGATTAGAGCGAACATGCCTCGAACACCAACCGGTTAAGCCGTGTCCGCTCCCTGTGTCCGGGACCACTTCGTCGCTGGCGTTGTCGGCCAACGATGATCGGGGGTGGCTGCGTCCGGTAAGGAGAAGATTGATGGTTTCTCAAACAAGCTTGAAGGCGTGCAATAATTTGAGATGCCCTCTGCCAAACCCTCGGACACCCCGACATGTGTCCCTCCTTGAACGCTTCCGCCCTGAGCCAACTCGCAACTCGACGTTTGAAGCGAGTTTGCTTGCCCGCGTTGGGTGAGCCCGGTTTGCTGCGGGCGTGAACATTGTCCTCCAGTGGCTTCGTGCGTGGCTGATTCTCTTCCCGCTGACGGTGGCGATGGGAGCAGCGGGTTTGCAGGCGGAGTCGGCCAGCGGGGAATTGGTCATCCAAGATGGCGGGCAGAGTCGGCGCTTCGCGCTGGCGCTGGACGAGTTGTGGCTCGATGGGTCGAACGTGTCACTTTGGGGATTCTCGCCCACGCCCACCGCCGAGACGCTGCGCGCTGTAGCACGTGCCCGCCAGCGCTCGCAGACGAACAGCGTCAGCCTAGTGCTTTACGAGGTGGGTACGGTGCGCAACGAATTCACACGGCGATTGCTGACGCGAGACGTGCTGGTTCGACTTGATGCCAGCGCCGACAGTGGGCGCTTGGCGGTGAGTGCCGGGGTGGAGGCTCTGCGCAAGTTGCCGCTCTCTACGGGATGGGCCATCGCCCATTCATCGGAACCAGCTCAGTTTTGGGTTGGTCGGGTTATGCCGGTTTGGAAACCGGCGCTCCGGGATAGGACTCCCCCTTGAGCCGGGAATCCGCTGGTTTCCGTCTGGTTGTGCGGCAGGCGCTTGACGGGTCGGGCAAACGGGACAAGACTTTGCCCATGAGCATCACGCTCGACCTTGACGAACAAGCCCTCGCCAGCCTGCCTTTGCAGCCGGGCGAACGGGAGCGGCACATGCAGATCGAGTTGGCTACCCGCTTCTACGCCAGTGGCTGGCTCTCGCTCGGTCAGGCCTCCCGGATGGCCAAGCTGGACCGCTTCGCCTTCGGCCTCGCACTGGCTGATCGCGGCATCCCGCGCCAATACGGCCTTGACGACCTCGACGCTGACCTCCGTTATGCTGGCGGTCAGTAACACCTCTCCGCTTTCCAACCTCGCCCTCATCGGACGGCTCGATCTGCTGCGCGAGCAACTTAGCTCCGTGATCATCCCACCCGGCGTGTGGACGGAACTCGGTCGTCATCCCAACCCCGCAGCCAGGCACGCCTTGGAAGCGGCGCTTGAAGACCGCTGGCTCACCGTCGTTCCCCTCGCTCTCGCAGTTCCCGCCGATCTCGCCTCAGCCCTGGACTTGGGGGAAGCGGAGGCGCTGGCCCTGGCCTTGGAGGTTAAGGCGGACCTGGTACTCCTCGATGAATCCGCCGCGCGCCTCAAGGCCCGCGAACTCGGCCTGGCCCATGCCGGCGTTCTTGGCGTGTTGCGACAGGCCCGCCAGACGAACCGCATCGCTTCACTCAAGGCGGAAATCCTGCGCCTGCGGACGGAAGCGCGCTTCTTCATCAGCCCGGCTTTGGAGAAAAGATTGCTCATTTCCGTGGGCGAGTGAGGCTCTGCCGGGCATTCTGCAATCTATCGTCGGACTTCGGATTAGAAGTTAGCCGATCTATCGGCTGGCGCCTGGGTTTTGCTCGATGGATAGACGGCATTCTCATCACCGCTTTGCGGTGATGAGAATTGCCCCAACCACGACTGCCATTACCTGTTTCGCCCAGAGTTCCCACTACCACTCGCGCGCCCGGAAGAAGCGGGTGGGCTGGATGGTTTCAGGCGCAATCTCGAACACCTGGAAGCGGTTGGTCAGCGGCCAGGTCAGATCGTCGGTCCACTGCGGCACTAACATGTTCGGGGTGCTTTGGAGGAGGTAGGTCGTGTTGGGGTGGCCGTAGAGCACCAAACCAAGTGCGCCCGCCGGGCCGTGCGTCGCGTCCACCAAGGGCTGCCGGTCCACGATGGCTACGCGGCCCCCCAGTCCCGACACGTTCGCCACTGGCAACCCGGTGCTGCGGAGGCCCACAAGGTTATCCACCACCAGCGGCACGAAGGCCGAGCCGGCGGCTGGCACCGCCATGAAATCTAACCGCGCCAACGGCCGGCTGCCGGAGACCATGTTGGCCGGGTTCAGCACCAGCGCCACGCGGTAGCGGTTGGGGGGCACCGACGAAAGGGTAACGTCCGTCACCTCGCCAGGAACGCTGGCCGAGGTCCAGTTAGTCAACCGCCCGTCCGCCGCCTCGAAATCGAAGGTGATGTAAGTCAACTCTATGCCGGACTGGAGCGTCACCAGCACGCTGTTAGCTTCGCCGGTGTAGAGGTTAGTCGAGCCGAGACTTAGCACGAAGTCCGGGTTGGTATCGCGCACCACCACGTAGAATTGCTGCGTCGCGCTCAGCCGCGGCACGCCGTCGTCCGTGACGATGACCGTGATCAGGTTAGTGCTGGGTCCTTGCGTGTCAGTGGGCTGCCAGCGGAAGAGGCCGCTCGTCTCATTGATGCTCGCGCCATCCGGGACTTTGCCGGCCAGGCTGAAGGTCAGCGCGCTCGCCGGAATATCATAGTCGCTCGCCGAGTTAGTGATAAGTAAGAGGAAGCCTTCGTTGATAACACGGTTAGTCACCACCGCCAGGATCGGTGGTAGATTGACCTCGCGCACTACCACAGTCACGTAACCAGTGGCACTCATCGGTGGCAAGCCGTTGTCAGCCACAATCACTGTGAAGAGATTCGTGCTGGGGCCAGTGGCTTCGCTGGTCGGCCAAGTAATCAAGCCACTTGAAGGATTGATGGCCGCGCCGGACGCACCGGGCGGGCGGGGAACGCCCAGGCTGAAGGTAAGTATCTGCTCGGCGTTGGCATCGGTGGCCGAATTGGGGATCAGCACCGTCGCGCCTTCGTCCACCGTCTGATTCGGGCCGACAGTCAGCACCGGCGCGACGTTGAAGAGCGTCACCACAGTCTGTGCGTCCGGCATGCCCGGCGCACTCTCCCGGTTGCCTGCCCGGTCAATCGCCACGCTGTAGAACTCATAGCGGTGTCCCGGCACGCCCGGATAGATGGCTCCGGTTGCGGTCGTCTGAGTCAGCCAGCGGGTGAAAGCCCCGCCATTGTCCGACACATAGATGTCATAGAAGGCAATGCCACTGCCGCCCGCCTCATCCTGCCCACTCCATTGCAGCGGGATTTGCTCGTAGCTATCGGCCGGCAGTGCCAGGACCGCGCTTACCGGCGGCGTGACATCGGTGCTCGCTGTCGTCGCGTAAGTCAGGGTGTAACTGCCGGTGCTGTCGAAGTCTAGTAAGTGGATACTGTTCTCGTTCAACGGGCGGACGTAGTGACCCAGGAAGGTCCTATCCGTCTGCCAGAAGTTAGCCGCCGGCAACTCCGCGCCGCCAGTGCGTTGGACGCGCACCAGCCGATACTTGCGGTCGCCATCGGCACCCTGCGGATCGGGCAGGCGCAGATAAGCCCAGCCCGCCGGCATCGGCGCGGTGACGGTCACTTGCAACATGCCCGGCCCGACGGCCGAACTTACTGCGCCAGTGGTGACCACACTTACCGGCTCCACCCGGCCATCACTGAGGTAGAGCGTGTCTGGGAGATCCAGCCAGTCATTCGTGTCGCCGGTGCCATCATGGACCAAGTAATCCGGCAGCGTGTCGGCCCCGGCGCGGTGGTCGCTGACAATGCGCGTCATCTCATGGATTTCCACGCTCTTGATGAGTGACAGGCGCGGATCGCCCAAGCCATCCAAGTGCTCGAAGCTCGCCGCGTAGTCCACGAACAACCCTTGCAGCGTGGACTTGAACAGCCACTTACCCGCCCGCAAGTCACCCGGTGCCAGGTTACCGAAGTTAGCCGTCAACGACGGCGTCATGTTCTGCCCCGCCACTTCCGTCGCCAGGATGTCGAAGAAGATGAACAACCCGCTCACGTTCTCCACGATCTCCGGTTTGGCGCTGGTGATGCGGACGTTGCGCGCCGTGCCGTAGCCGACATTCTTCAGCATCACCGCCAGAGCGAATGGCTCGCTCGGCTCGATCACTTCGGTGAACGGATCGTCGCTGAACACATCGCGCTGGAGGAAGTATTTCACCTGCAACGCCGCGTTGGGCAGCACCTTGATCGAAGTCGGTGCCAGCGGAATCCGCAACGGCACGCCGCTTTGCACATAGCTCAGCGTCCCGCTAACGAGATACTCCACCTCATTAGTCGGCGCGGCCTCGGAAGTCGGGATCAACACCCAACTAGCCTTGCCGGTGGACATAGGATTCACCACCCCGCTGCCATCCACGG
>CAINDV010000915.1 GCA_903847485.1 uncultured Verrucomicrobiota bacterium | reverse complement strand
TGCCGACAAGTCGCACAGACCCAGCGGTCATGCACCGTCGGCCAAGCCTTACGCCCGCCGCAGCGCGGACACACAAAGCCTTCGGGCCAGCGTAGCGCCAGGAGGTAAGCACGACAGGCGGCGTCCGTGACGAAGCGGCGCTCGAACGCCAGGATCGTTGTGGGGTAGTCCTCAATCATACCCTACACTACAGGTAGGGGCAGGTTGAGTCAATTGGCGAGCCTAGTAGTCCAATTGGTTCGCAAGCTGCGAAGGTAACTGTTAAGCCCGAACTCCGAAGGCGAATGACGAATGACTAATGACGAATGAAGTCCGAAATCCGAATGACGAATCGTTGCTTCCAGCGGCGGTCTGGTTCTGGGTCAAGTCTCGCGCCCGGTCCAACTAAGAACTCAGCCCGCCTGGCAGGGCACGCAGACAGGTGGGTTTCGGGCTTCGGACTTCGTCATCGTCATTCATTTGTCATTCGTCATTCGGCCTGAGTAGTTACCTGCGAAGAAACGTGCGGGCAGACATAGCGACAGAGACATGGAGGACAGAGAAATGGGGTTCCTCTTTATTTTTCTGGCTTCAATTCTTCTGTCTGCTTTTCTTGCTCCGTTGCGGCTCTGCAACTTTGCGCCTTGGTGTTGGTTGCAACTACTCTTTTCCGGTTCACGGTTCAGCGCAGCAGGTTAGCGTGCTCCTTGAGCCAGCGCTCGGCGGCGGCGTAGTCCGGACAGACCCGCGCCACTGCGTCCCAAAAGCGCGCTGAGTGGTTCATCTCCCGCAGGTGCGCCAGTTCATGCAGGATGATGTAGTCGCGCACTGCGGAAGGCATCTGGAGAAGCCGCCAGTTGAGTGAGATCGCGCCGCGCCGCGAGCAGGAACCCCAGCGTGCGCGTTGGTTGCGGATGGTCACACGGCTCACAGTCTGGGCGTGGGCGGCGGCGAGTTCTAGCACGCGCGGCGGCAATTCGCGCGCAGCTAGCCGCCACAGGTGGCGCTCGACGGCGGGCCGCAGATCACCAGCGGCGGTGGCTACGCGGAAGGCTTCCGTGCCGAAGCGGATGAGGGCGTGGGCGCCGTCCGCCACCACTTCAAGCCGCACGCGTTCGCCACGCAGGAGGATTTCCGTGCCGACGTCCCACGACCGACGGCAAACCGGATGGGTCGCCTGGCGGAGAAGTTGTCGCTCGATCCACCCGGTCTGCCGTTCGGCAAAGAGTCGGCCCTCGCGTTCCGAACCGCCGCGCGGGACGGTGACGCGCGCCGAGCCGTCGGCCTGGAGCCGGAGGATGTAGAGTCGCGCCCGCGGATTGCGCACCAACGCCAGGCGCACCGGCCGGCCGCCGACCAGCAACGGTCCGCGTTCGGGCGCATGGCCGCCCATCAGACGGGTGAGAAACTCAAACTGCACGAGTGGAGTAAAGCGGGCCGACCGGGATTTGGCAACCGCGCGCCCAGCTAAAATGAAAACGGCTTCGGAATTCGGACTAAAGCCGAACTCCGAAGCGGCAATGGCTTCGAGTAGTGGGACCGGCTTCCATCTGGTCATTGGCAGTTCGCCCTTCGGAAATACCTTCCGCGTTGCTGGACGCGCAACTGGACAGGCAGGATGACTGTTTCACTACTGTTCGCCGCCCGCCCACTTCGGAGTTCGGGCTATAGCCACCGGCCCAGGGTTTGCCAGACGACTAAGGTGCCCTGCCACCACCAGTTCAAGGCGGTGAGGGAGTTCACCGTTTCGCTGAGCAAAGGAATGCCGATCAGCAGCACCAGCGCGTTGCCCAGCAAGATCACCACCGCCGAGAACAGGTAGCCTTGCTCGGAGACGTCGGTCTGGTCGGCCTCCAGGATGTGCCAGGTGAACGTGAGGTGGAAGGCGTAGGCGGCGCCGACCAGCAGGTGGAACCAGACGAGATACGGGCGCAGGTCGAGAAACAGGTTGCCCAAGCTGAAAGCCAGCACGATCAGCACCACGTAGAGCGGGAAGAAATACGGTGCCAGCGCGATGAGGAAGTTCGTCTTGGACACCACCACCTGGCCGCCTTTGGCCGAGACTTTGAAACGGCTGACTTCGCCGCCGAACAGCCAGACCCAGAGCGCGTGGGTCAGTTCGTGGCCGAGCACGTAGGCGAGCATCGGCTTGGGCAGGAGGCAGAACACCACCAGCCAGCAGGCCGCGCCGGAGAGCAGCGCCACCCAGAAGAATTCCGCAGTGCCGCTGGCCTTGAGCACGCGCCAGAGCGCGTCCGCCGCGCCCAGGCACGCCGGCAGCAGCAGCAAGGCAATGATGGTCTTAAGCCACTTCGGCATGGCGACAGGATTGAAGGAGGAACGCCGAATGTCGAATGACGAATGCGGCCCCAGCCTATGGCTGATTCACGGATGCGATAACGCTGAGGAATGACAGACGGTTACTAGCGAGAAGGCCTTTTGTGACTGTTTGCCTGACCTCCGGTTAAAAAAACCGCTCCGGCTCGCTTGGCGCGAGTTGGGACATCTGCGGATCCAATGCACCGCCACGCTGATGACCGCCCGCCGCAGCATCGCCGTGTTGAGCGCCGAGGTGCGGTGGCGCACACGGCTGCGGTCTTCGCCGGCACTCACGTCCAGCCGCAGGTGCCGGCCCGTTTCGATACCCCCGTAAGCCCGGTCGGCTTGCAGCAACGGCGCGCCCGCCAGCGCGGCGGCGGGCCGGGAACACAGCAGATACTCGGTGACGATTTCTTGGGCGGGGTGTTGCTG
>CAINDV010000914.1 GCA_903847485.1 uncultured Verrucomicrobiota bacterium | reverse complement strand
TTAAGGTCTTCAAGAGGTTTGATCGCGAGTTAGAACGAGCCGGGGCCGAGCTGCGAGCCCTCAGCTCGCGGCCCCGGCGGTCGACGGTTCGTTAGGCTTCTTGGTTTTCTTGGGTTCGGCGGGTGGCGGCAGGGTGTCCTTCATCCGGTAGCTGCGCCCGGTGATCGTGATGGTGATGGCGTGGTGCAGGAAGCGGTCCAGGATCGCTCCGGCCGTCGGCACGTCGGAGAGCAGCTTGCCCCAGTCTTCCAGCGGACGGTTGCTGGTCATGATCGTGGAGCGGTTTTCGTAGCGGCGCATGACCACTTCCAACAGGTATTCGCCCGACTGCTTGGGTAGGGCTTTGAGGCCCATGTCGTCGATGATGACCAGGTCGGGTTTCAAGTAACGGCGCAGGGTTTTGTCCTGCTGTTTGAAGGCTTCGTCTTTGAGGAAGTCGCGCACCAGGTCAAAGATGGAACGATAGAGGACTTCCTTGCCCTGCTTGATGGCTTCGTAGCCCAGCGCCTGGGCCAAGTGGGTTTTGCCGACGCCGGGCGGGCCGAGGAACAAAATGTCCTTGCCCTCGCGCAAGTAGCTGCCTGCCGCCAGCTCGAAGAGCTGTGTCCGGCGGATGGAAGGGTTGAACGGCCAGTCGAAGTCTTCCAGCGTCTTGAGGGCGCGGAAGTCGGCCGCTTTGGTGCGCCGTTCCAGTTGGCGCTGGTGGCGCACGTTCAACTCATCTTGGAAGATGAGTTCGAGGAACTCGCCGTGGCCGAGGCGGCTGGCGGCCGCTTCTTGCAGGCGCACGTCGAGGGTTTGGGCCAGGCCGGAGAGGCGGAGTTGGCGCAGGGTGGTTTGGAGTTGGGTCATGGGATGGGATTACTGGGTGGGAGGTTTGCCGCCGGTTCGATGCGGTAGGCGTCGAGCGGACGGATGAGGGGATGGGTTTCGAGGAAATCGAGTTGCACGACGTTGGCGGGTTGGTCGAGCAGGCGCTTGAGGTCGCGCAGCCGCCAGGCCCCGTGGTGCGTGGCGGTGGCCGCCGCTTTTTCCAATCTGGCAACCGGATGTTTCTCGGCCAGTTGCAGCAGGCCGAGCATGACGCGCAGCCCTTGGGGGCCGCGGGCTTGATGCATGGCTTCGGCCCAGGTGCCTGTCAGCGGGCCGAGCAGGCGACATTGATCGAGGAGATGATCGACGCCGCGTTCAATGAGGTGGCGTTTGCGGCTATGGATATGAGCCGGATCGGTGGTGAACTTCCCCGGTTCCGCGCCCGCGTGCAGGGCAATCTGTTCGCGCCGGGTATTGTAGATGCGGACCAGCCGGGTTTCATGGCGGACCCAAACCTGGCGGCCCACGTATTCGGGCGGCCCCGAGTAATAGGCCCGCCGGAACTCGACATACCCATCGCGATGCACGGTGCGCGGCGCCTCCTCGAAGGCGGGGAAGATCATCGCCGGCAGCGGACGCAACACGGGCTGCTCGACTTCGGCAAAGCGCTTGCCGACTTGCGGACGCGTGGTGCCATGAATGCGCGTGTCGGCCACCGTGCGTTCCCACTCCGCGAGAAAGAGATTTTGCGCCGCCAGGCTCTCGAAACTCCGCCCTTTGACCGCGTTGTTCTGTGCATACTTCACGCCGGCCTCGACCTTCCCTTTGTGCCGGGGCATGACCGGCTTGGTGGGCAGGATCGCGGTGCCGTAGTGACGGGCGAAGTCCTCCAGCTTGGGATTGAGTTCCGGGTCGAACCAGTCGGCCTGGATCACCCCGGCTTTCAAGTTATCGATGACGACCGTGGCGGTCACCCCGCCGACATGCCGGAAGGCATTCTCCAGGCAGCGGATGAAACTCTCGGCGGTCTGCCGCCACACCGCTTCGCTGTAGCCCTTGCGGGAATGGCTCAGCACGCAGCGAACCAGATGCGTTTTGCGGCGTTTGCCGTTGTCCACCACCCACGCGCCCTGGCCAAAATCCACCTGCATCTCCTGGCCCGGCGCCACTTCCATACGCCGGAACGGCAACTCGGCCGCCTTCCCATGCCGGCGGCGCACAAATCGCCGCACCGCGTGGTAGCTGCCCGGGAACTGATGCTCGGCCACCAGATCCTGGTAAATCCGCTGGACCGACAAACCGGCCTGCCACGCCTTGTCGATCGGCTCCTCCCACGGATCACAGACACTGGCCGGGCCGGGATGGACCGGGGAGCCGATGTGCGGGTGGGTGGGTGATTTTGACTCCGGCAGGGTGATGGAGCCGGTGTGCGGGGTGGGTGATTTTGAGGTGGAGTCGGCCAGATACTTGCGCACCGTGGCCCGATCCAGGGCCAGTTCCCGCGCTATCTTGCGCTTGGACCAGCCCTGCTCGTGCAGGCTTGCAATCGTTAGTCGTTGATTCACTTTGAGTTGATTCATCACCTACAGGCTTGCCCTTTCGGGAACCCGCAGGCCAATGCTTCACCTCAAAGGTGGGTGATTTTCACCGCAAATCCCTGGCTGGTTTTGCCCGCAAACTGACACAACCGCCCGTATCCGTCATGACCCCGTAACCATTGGGGTTGCCTCCAGTGGTCGGGTAGCTGTAAGTAACGCCGCCGCTGACTTCGAGCCAGTCGCCCGGCCCGCCCGCAGGAGAGTCGAAATGTCCATTCGGGAACAAGACGGCTGTATCTGCTTTGGCGATGCCCACCATGGCGACTACGGCCAAACTTACGATTACTTTTTTCATACGATTAACTGAAGAGTGACGGGTTTTCAGCGGGGCTGAGCGCCCGGCGGGGCCGCGAACGGCTCGCGGCGAGCCGGCCGAATCTTTGAGGGGCGGACGGTATTTGTCCGACCGGGGGTGATCGATCGGGGGGCAATTATGTTACTCTGGATTCATTGGTTCACC
>CAINDV010000913.1 GCA_903847485.1 uncultured Verrucomicrobiota bacterium | reverse complement strand
GGTCAAGCGCCGCCCCAAGCCCTATCCCCGCCTCACATGCCATCGCCACCGCTTCCGGGAGCTCCCGCACCCGAGCCGGGATCGGAAAAGTGGCTCCGGCAACGCTGCAAAATCAAGGGCCTAAACTAACTGCCATTCGGGACCGCCCCCTTTACGCCCCCTTTGCGACCGCCTATAGCTTGTATTGCGGAATCTTTAGCAACTCACCGCCTTTGAGAGCTGACTGGTGAGCCACAACGCCGGCAACAGTCATATTCAACGCCAGGGCCACGTTCACCAGCGGGCGGCGCTGTTCAAGGATTGACAGCACGAATTCATTCATAAGGTACCCGTGGGAACCGCCGTGGCCACCGGCTGCCACTTGGGGCGGAAGCGGCGGGCGGTTGGTGTTCGGCAGCTTCTGCTCCAAGCCTTCGTACTGGCCATAGAAGGATCCACGCTGGCCGCGAATCCGGCCGCGTTCACCGCTGTCGCCCGGGGTGTCCCAACTCACGGCCATCCGCGCTGTGCCGCCTTCGCTGGTGCGGAAGAGTGCGATCTCAGTGCCGAACGGGTTCTGGTAGCGGTTATTCGCCGGCTGTAGGTGCGGGATGGAACTCGGTATGCCCAGGCACGACACTTCCGTGAAGCTGCCGGAGGTCACGCCGACGTAGTAGGCATTGGAGTGCGTGGGATACCACTGCGGGGGCAGGCCGACACGCCAGTCCTTGTACGACGGAATCGGCTCGGCCATGTAATGGTAGTACTCGCCCTCGGAGTAAACCAGTTTTCCAAGACCGCCGGCCTGGTATATCTCGCGCATGGCATGCAGGTCCTCGTGGAAGCAGGAGGTCTCGAACATCATATAGTTCAAGCCGCTTTTTTTGACCGCCGCAAACAGTTGGTCGGCCTCTGCCAGTGAACCGTAAACAGCCGGCACAGCGGACGCGACGTGTTTACCGTGCTTCAGCACTTCGATGCCATGGCGGGCGTGGCTGGGAGCATCCGTGGCTACGAATACGGCCTCGATGCGGTCATCCTTCACGAGTGCCTCCAGCGACGGATAGGTCTTCGCGCAACGACAAGCCTTGGAAAGCGCCGCGCAACGTTCTGGGATGAGATCACTTACCGCCACCACCTCGACATTGGGATGGTTCTGAAAGCTGAAGGCGGCCCCAAATTGGCAGACTCCATAGCCTACTATGCCTACACGAATGCGCCGGTCGGAGATCGGCTGCCATCCTTTGGAAGCGTTCCGGTCAGTGGGCGTATTCTCGAAGCCCTGAACGAGTTGCTCCTGGGAAGGGCCGGAGGCGGGCACCGCGATGGCAGCGGTGCCAATGCCAAGGGTTTGCAGGAAGGAGCGTCGGTTGGTGGTGTTGCGCATGGGGGATTTCGATTGAGTTGTTGGGAGGCTCTACGCAGTCGGGTGGTAATCGCCCGCTCCTAAGTCGTGTCTAAGCCGTTGAAACCGCCAAGAAAACCGCCGAGACGCAGCGCGGCCGCGCTGCGCCTCTGCGTTGAGGCCGGATTCCGTTTTCTAAGTGCATGGATACGGTTAAGCGAATAGCCTGCGAACATATTCGCCGTTGCGCCGCGTGTCGGCGACCGCGTCCTTGGACGGGCTTGATGTCTCCAGCACAATCCAACCGCGATAGCCGATTTCCTTGATGGCGGCAGCTATAGGTTCGAACTTGGCTGGCTCGTCAGCGAGATACTTCGGGCCGTTCTTGAAGTGGAATTGGGCGATGCGCCCCTGCAAACGCCGTAGGTCCGCCGGCACCTCGTGGCGCTTCGTCGTGCCGGTGTTGAAGACGTCGTAGTAGAGTTGCACGGACGCGTGGTTAATGCGGTCGAGTAGGCGCGCGTTCTGTTCGCCATTCAGGTAGTTCTCAAGGCCCAGAATCACGCCGGCGTCTTTCGCCTGCGGCGCGGCGGCCTTGATGCGCTGCACCGCCACGTCCACGTCGCTCGCCTTGACCTTCTCTGCGCCATCTAGCAGGTCCCCCTTGCCGAAGAAGGCCAACAGAATGACGTGCGCTCCTAAGTCATGTGCGGCCTCAATGCTTTGTTCGAGCCACGCCGTAGCACGCGGGTCGCTGGCCGGCGGATAGGAATTGAGCAGGCCCATCATCAGCGAACAGATGGGCAGGCCCGTCTCCCGCATCTGCTCCTTGTAGCGTTGCCGCACTTGCTCGTCCGCTATCTCAAGGCGGTCGGCGGCGTTGCCGACGCCAACTTCGACGCCCTCCAGACCAGCCGCGCGGGCCTGTTGCAAGCCAACCACGCAGGTGCCTACGCGGATGGGCGACTTGGCGGCCGCAGCCGCATCAGCGGCCCACAACTGCGGCAGAATGGTGCTGCTGGCCATTGCGGCGGTGGTTAGTCCCAGAAAGGTTCGGCGATTCATGTGCATAGATTGTCGTGGGAAACTAAACCCGCGTGGCAACAGACTCAACCTTTTCTACGCGGAGATTCTCATAATGGCCTTGTCAACCCCCGCCGGGTCAGGGCCCCCGGCCTACAGGAGGGCGGTTTTGTGGGGGTGTAGGCCGGGTGTCCTCACCCGGCGGGG
>CAINDV010000912.1 GCA_903847485.1 uncultured Verrucomicrobiota bacterium | reverse complement strand
CGCACAGCGGGACAACGAGTTTGGTGGGTTCCGAACCATGCCAGGTTTTTTCCCGGCGGCCCAGCCCTACAGCCTTCTCTTTGTGCTCCTTGCGTTCTTTGTGGCAATTCAACTTCGGAATCCGGGGTTAGTTCACTGGTTTGATCTCAAGCGTGTTTATCACACCTGCCACGGGACGCGCATCGTGCGGGAACGCAAGCGGTTGGCCTCGGCGTCGCCGACGAATTCCTCCTTCACCGGATCCCATTTCAGATCCCGTTTCAGATCCAGACAGATATCCATGATGAGATTGGTGGTCATGGTGCGGTGGGCCACGCCGGCGTCAGTCACGGGGTTCCGCCGGGTCCGGACGCAGTCCAGGAAGTCACGCATGTGATTCAGCGGGCGCTGGGTTCGCGTGATGTAATTCTGCACCAATTTCCTGGAGTCGCGCAGCAGCAGCGGCGAGGAAACCTCCGGCTCCCGGTACCCGTCGGCGGTTGCCACCCAGCCACCGGCCCCTTCGTATTTGACGCCACAGGAACCGCGCCAGCCGTCGCACCTGGCGACCAACTTGACCCACGTTGGCAAAATGCACCGTCATGCCCGGACCTTTCAAATCCGCAGGGTATTCATATTGCACCGGAGAAGTGTCGGCCAGCCCGAGGTCAAGCTGACACTGCAGGATGGTGTGGGACCCCCACTGCGGAATTCCGCCGGCAAAATCGTATTGCGTGTACCAACCGGGTGACGGGTATTGGCCCAGAAACGCCCCGTTGTAAGGCCGCCAAGGGCTTGGCCCCAGCCCCAGATCCCAATCCAACTCTTCCTTGGGAGGCTTAGGTTCAGCCGGTAAAGCCGCATTGACCCGTGGCCAGTCGGGCAGATAGCCAAGGTGTGCATAGACGGTATGGATCTTGCCAAGATACCCATGTCGCACCAATTCCCCTGCCACAATGAAATTCGCTTCACTCGCCCGTTGTGCGCCGGTCTGGAACACCCGGCCATAACGTTTTGTCGCAGTCACCAGTGCCTGGCCTTGTGCAATCGTGAGCGCACCCGGCTTTTCGCAATACACATCCTTGCCCGCTTGCATGGCGGCAATGGACGCCGGCGTGTGCCAGCAGTCGCCGGTGGCTATCAGCATGGCATCCATCTCAGGCCGCTCGGCCAGAAGATCCCGAAAATCCCGGTAAGCCGCGCAGTCCTTGTTGCCATACTGGCTGTTCACACTGTTCTTGGCACCATCGCGGCTGCCTTGCCGCACATCACAGACGGCAACAAATTGCACGTCCGACTCGCCCAGCAACCAGCCGAGATCACCGGACCCGCGGCCGCCCAACCCGATAGCACCCATCACAATCCGCTCACTCGGTGCCACCGCGCCGCCGCGCCCCAACGCCGCGGCGGGAATGATATTGGGAACTGCAAGAGCACTGCTCGCCGCCAGGGCACGCGTGAGGAACTGACGCCGACTCAGCGGCGTCCCGGTCAAATGTTGTATAGATTTTTCATATCGGGGTTATTTATAAACAGACTATTTCAATTCCTTGAGAACGAGATTCTTGAACTGCACCTTCATCGGCGGTCCGGGGTGCATCTGGAGCGCAATGATTCCGCTTTTGGCGGCGGTGCTGGCGTCATTGTCGGTGATCTGACACATCAAAACGCCGTTGACATAAAGCGTGATATCCGGGCCGCGACAGATGATTCTATACCGGTTCCAATCCTCTTTCTTGAAGTTCTTCAGAAGCTCGGCGGAATCTCCGATCTTCTGAACTTCCTTTTTGCCATCGGCAGCAATGGTTACTCTCTCGCCGCGCGCCGCAATCAGCCCGCGCTGGTGATGATAGACATACCCCACCAGACCGCCGTCACCCGTCATATCCGCCTGATAGCCGAAGGTATCCCAGTTGGGCCGGGTCTCGGAACGGATCTGGACGCCGGAATTGGCGGAGGCGCTTAGTCTAAAATCGCAGGTCAGTTCAAAATTGGCTGGCTGCCCGCCTTTCCAGACCAGGTAATTACACTCTTTGCACGGTTTCTCCGGGATGCTTTGCGCGGTCAGTGCGCCCTCCTCCACCGTCCACCAGCCGGGCGCACCTTCCCAGCCGGCAAGGTCCTTGCCATTGAAAATGCTGACGGCCTCGCCCGAGGCGGTTGCCGGCGCGGCAAACTTCAACGCGATCACCGTATCCGCTGCATCCCAGTTCACATCGGCGGGAAGCGATAACTCGAGGCCATCGGCCGATTGGCTAAGCTTCACGGCTTTGCCACCTAACAATAGCGCAGCCGCGCTGAAGCGCTGGCCATTTTTCGGTGCCGGGAGGCGGATTGATTTGCCGGCAGCCGGTGGGATCAGCACATGCACATACACAGTTGTGCCATCGGCCGAGTCAGTGGCCACGATGTCCCACGGGAGGTTATGCACCGGCTCGACGATGGTGCTGGGGCGGGTGTTGAGCAGCGACACCTTGCGCTCGCGCCAGAGCTTGCCGAAGTCGGCCATCAGCTCCTTCACCTTGGGCGGATAACCGGTGGCGAATGGTGTTAGAGCGATGTGGATGCCGCCTTTCTGTCCGGGGCAGCCGGCGCAGCGGGCGACCGCCCGGAAGACTTCGGCGGCCGGGATCTTCACTTCGGTGCCCAGCGCCCAGTCGCCGGTAGGCATGACGCAGCATTGGTCTGCTGAGCCGCGATCCGAGTAGCCGCTCTCGGCGGCGGGCCACGCGTCCTCCAAGGACAGCCCGTCTTGGACATAATCGGGTCCGCTCTGCCAGATCACCGCGTTGGGATTGCCCGCTCGCAAGGCCACCGCCATGCGCTTGGCGTTCTCGAAGCGCTTCGGCGTATGGCGGTCGATCCAATAACCGGAGACCCGCTCGCCGTAGCGCAGACTGATTTCCTTGAACAGGTCGAGAATGAAAGCATCCCATTTCGGGTTGGGCCACAGACCGAGCCTGGGGCCGGGCAGTCCGTCCACCTCGGAACCCCAGCCGAACAGCGCCCGCTCCTCTTTGGTTAAATCGTGCTGGTCCACCGGATGGACATATAAACACAGCGCGATGCCACGCTTGTTAAGTTCATCCGCGAGGTCGCCGAGCATGTCGCGCTTGGCCTGGTGGGTGGGCATGCCGATGTCGCACATAACCTTGCTAGGACCCATTAGATACATCGCCGCGTGAAAGGCGGTCATCGTCACATACTGCGCGCCCATCTGCTCGACCGAGTCGGCAAAGGCCTTGACGTCGAACGCGGCGGCCTGCGCGTCCAGATCCCAGATCGCGGGATTCGGCTCGCCGAACGCATACGGGGTACTCCGCGTATAGTGGACGAAGATCCCGAACTTCGCGTTCTTGAGAAACTCCAGCCCCAAGCCCTGGGAGCGGGCGGCTGGTGTGGTGCCCGGCACGGGGCTGGTGGGCGTGGTGTCGGCACTCTGGATGGTTGTCGCGGTCATCAGCGCAGCGAGGCCGGCAATCATTGTCTGCTTCATCATAGGATGTTTATTGCTCATGTGTTTCCCAAATATATTGACGTTTTCGTTTCTTCTCAAGCTCAATCTTACTTGGCTCAATCTTACCTGGCTGCCCCTCACTCAGTTCGGGCGCGGCGCCAACGGGTGGATGGTTTCGGCTGACCCTGCCAGCGTGAGCTTGATGACTGTCATGGCCGGACTCTGGTCCTTCGTTGCGACCGTGAAAATCAAGGTTCCGTTCTGCCGGCTTATGGTTACCTCGCCGCCGCCTAACAGTTTCGCGGACTGTACCTGAACCGGCAGCTCCGGCACGGTGAGCGCGTTGTTCCACTGCGACACAAGCAGGTGAACATTATTGCCCTTGCGCGTACTGGCAACATTGTCCTCCGTCCGATAGGGGCCGCCGCGCGTGCCATAGATCGCCTCGCCATGCTTTTCCAGCCACTGGCCCACCTTGGCGAGCCGGTCCGCCTCGCGCGGATCAATCTCGCCGGTCGGCATCGGGCCGCAGTTCATCAGCAGGTTGCCATCGCCGACCGCGCAATAGGCTCAGAACTCCTGACCCGAGGAAACGGCGTGGGCCGCCCGGTGAGGGCACGGGGCCTGCAGAACCGCGCCCTTGCTGTAGGCCGGGTCCCCTGACCCGGCGACCTCAGACGCAGCTCGTTCCCTTGCCAGTTGCGGATTCGTGCTCCCGGCTCAGGAGTTCTGAGTCTTTACTTGGACAGCACCGCGACGGCCGCTAACACCGAATGGCCGACGGATTCGGGCTTAGTCACCAAGTTAGTCGCGCGGATCGGTCGCACGGGCAGTAAGTTGGAACGCTTGGGCCGGCCCAATTTCCAGCCCGCCGGTCTGGCGGAGTTACCAAAAGATCTGCGCGGGTTACCTCGGGAGATTGGCTTGGGCGCGGGCCAACCCAAACGCCAGGGCCAACTCCAGAAGCT
>CAINDV010000911.1 GCA_903847485.1 uncultured Verrucomicrobiota bacterium | reverse complement strand
GGCGCTCGCCCCCGCCGGTGAACAACGCCGGAGAAGCTATACAGTTTCTTGCAGGGTCGAAGGCGGTGGGGGGGAAGAGCCGCGCCCAGCGGTCGTTGCGCCAGAAGGTTTCCAGACAAAGCAGGGCTTCATCGCCAGCCATCGTCCAGAACTGCCCGGGCCGCTTGAAACGGCATTGCGCCTGCCGACAGGTCGCTTCCACCGCGCCGCTGCCAATCGGTTCGCCCGCCCGCCGCCCCGCCCGGTAGTCCATCCGGGCCTCGTGCGCCTTCAGGTAGGCGAGCTCTTTGGCGACCGTTGCCGCGTCCGGCCCGGCGGGCAGCCCGACCAGCGCCGCGTCGAGTTGCCGGATCACTTTCACGGCTGACTCGTTTTTCAACTGCCGCACCAGCGGTTTGATCCACGCCTTGAATTTCTCTGGGTCCTCCCCGAACAGGGCCCGGCCCACGGCCACGAGGTGTTGCACGGCAGGGTAGAAGTCCAACCGCTGTTTGGCCTGCGGCCAGCGGTCGTCGGCCAGGCGCCAGATCCACACCGCCCCGTCGCCGAGCAGCAGCACGCTGGCGGCCGGGCCCCGGCCGCGGCGCCGCGCTTCGCCGTGCATCTGCTCGCGCCGGGCGTCCAGACCCTGGCGCGTGCGGACGTAGCCCCGCTGGGTGATGACGGGCCGGCCGCCCGCGGTCTGCCCGCGGTGGTCCAACCGGAAGACCGTGCCGGTGTAAACCCAGTGCCAGCGTGCGGGTTCCTGGCCCCGGCGGCGCCGGGCGTCCGTCTGGCCCCAGGCGTCGCGTTCGCGCCGGCTCCAGGCGTCCAGTTGAATAATCATCTGGTAGGGTTCGAGGACGAGTTCGGGGGGGCGCGGTTTGGTCGCGGTGGGTTGATCGAATTGCGTGCGCAGGGCCTGGGCGCGCTGGCCTTGGCGTTTGGCTTCGCGGTCGAGGGTGGCGGGGGTACTTGGACTCCGCTCAGGTGCTCGAGCACCAGGCTGGCATCGGCAATGGGCAGCTTGCTGGCCACCAGCGCCACCAGCGCCGGCACGCCGGGGGAATAGCCGGCGGTGTCGTCCAAGCCGAGGGCGGCGGCGGCGGGGGTGCGCCATTGGCCACAGCGCTTGCAGTAGCCGCGGGCGCGCTGGAGGGTGATCTCGCCGAAGCGGGTTTGGAAGGTGCGGGCGTGGCCGGCGGAGCCGCGGGTGAGGGCCTGGCCGCAGACGGGGCAGCGCGGCGGGGTGGCGTCGGCCTGGGCCTGGGCGGCGCGCCGGAGGGTTTCGCGCAGCAGGGACTGCACGTCGTGGAGGGCTTGCACTTCGAGATGGCCGAGGTTTTGGTCGCTGGCGTTGAGAAAGCGCGTGACCGAGGTGTCGAGGGTGCCGGCTAGATCTTTGCCATCAGTTCGGCCCGTACATTCACGTTCTCGCGCCGTAGTAACGGCCCGAATTGGTAGCCGGCTTTCAATGGGAAGATCAGCGCTTCGATGCTCGAGCGGTAGGCGCGCGCCGCCCGATACTCTGGCCGTTGCCAAGCTTCCGCCGGAGTGATCTGCTTACCCTT
>CAINDV010000910.1 GCA_903847485.1 uncultured Verrucomicrobiota bacterium | reverse complement strand
GCTCCTGCCGAGCCTTGCGGAACCATCGCGGGGCTGCTGCCATCCAGGCTCGGCAGGAGCCTCGCCCTACCAGGGGACAACTTTTCAAACACGCTCTAAGACTCAGATCGTTTCCTTGCCAGTTGCGGATTCGTGCTCACGGGGCAGGAGTTCTGAGGCTCAAGGGTTCACCAAGCGGTAGAAGCTCGTGCTGCTGGGGAGGCCGAGTTGCGCGCGGAACTCTGCACCTAACACCGTCGGCGCGTTCGTCACGTCGCCCCATGGTGCTGGCGCAGCCAGACTCGCAGCCACCTGCGGGTGGAACCCGGCGTAGTTAGTGGACCAGAACAACACTACCTGTCCACTTACCAACCGGATGTCGAGCTGCGGAGCCGCTGGGATTACCACCATGTCCCATGGCGAAGAGTAGATAGCCAGACCGCTGCCGCCGGAGAAGAACACACTGTTGGCAAACGTGCCTTCCTGCGTCGGCAACACCGTCACTGTCAATACGCCGCCCAAGCCATTGGTTACGGTGCCCAAATCCCAGCGGACGATCCCGTTCGTAACGGTTACGAGGCCGTAAGTGGCGGTGGCACTTACCACACTCATGCCCTCGGGGAGAGCATTGGTGAGGACCACGTTAGTTACCGCATTGGTGCCGGTGTTAGTCAACCCGACCGAGTAAGTGAACGGCGTGCCGGCCATGATCTGGCCCGGCAGATAGGAGATGGTGACGGCGAGCGAGGGGATGTCGCCCACAATGTTCCAGACAGGCGGGGTGGCGATGGGGTCATTGCCATCGAAGACAATGGTGGCGAGGTTCGTGATGGTGGTGCCGATGGGTAGGTTGCTCTTAGGTCGGACGGCCAATTTCACGTAGCCCTGGCCGCGGCCGGTACCGTCTTCCGGCGGCAAGAAACCGGTCAAGGCGTCCAGCGGGAAGAAGCTGGTATTGGTGTCCATCGCGCTGAGACGCCACTCCACGCGGCCCATCTGCGGGTTGATGCTCCCGGAGGCGTTCACGACCATCTGCGCGGCAGCGATCCCGGTGACGGCGGGCGAATCCGCCGGGGGCGTGTCCCGAATGGCGAAGGACTGGCTGCCCGCTGCCGGAGTGATGATCCGGCCACCGTAGGACATTTCCTTGAACCGCGCTGTGGTCCAATCCAGGCCAGCGTCGAGATAATCCACCACGATGAGTTCCTGCACCGGCGCGCTGGCCGTGGCGAAGTTCTCGAAGCGGATCATGTATTCCATTTCGTCTTGAGCGGCGACGACCCGGTTCGGGCCGACGCCGTTGGGACCAATCTTGTCGTTGGGGTCGATGGGGCGAACCACATCGTTTGTGGCAGACCCACCATCGCCACCGGGAACATCTATCTTGTCGTCCTTGCATACTGCGTAAGGCGGGTCAGTCACGGCTCCCTCGCAGTTCACGTTGCCGCTGAAAGAACCCGCTGTGGTCAAAGAACCACCAGGCATTCCATTCAGCCAAGGATTGTTGCAGCCAGTGCCGCTGGCAAGCTGTGCCTCCAGGCAGCGTAGCGCCGCACCATGCCCGTCTCCACCCAAACCGGAATGGAGGTGGTAATGGCGGTCTGCAATCCTTCGGGCTTTTGGCAAACAAGGCCCTGTGTCCCCCAAACTGTCGGTGCTCACTGCCATGCTGCCTCCTTCATAGAAGTCCGCGAAATCAACATCAGACCCGCCCAGCGCATTCGGCGGGTCCAGGATGACGCCCCGCCCCTTACCGTGCCCGCCTGACCCGGCACGAGAGGAAATCTCCTTGTTAATGGAGTTGCCGAAACTGTGACCGACAAATGTGGCGCAATTCCAATCAAAACCTGCGCCCACCGCCTGCTGGAGTTTCCGGAAAGCCTCCTGCCCAGCGGCCGAGATGTTGCGGCTCGCTCCCCAAGGGTTCCAACTCTTGGCTCCGCGCTCCCAGTTCACCCGCACGACCCGGCAGTCCGCGCAATGCTTTGCGATGTTACCGGCGAGGCCAGCAATGCCCGCGTCGTTGGCACTCGCGTTCCAGCCGTGGCTCACAATATACAAGCAACACCCACCTGACGCTTGTTGCCGATCCCACACAATCTGGACGTCTCGCTCGGGTACAAAACCGTCTGGTCGGCTGGAAGGAGTAGTGTAACTAGGCTCGGCAGCTTGGCCGACTAAGTAGGCAATTGCGCCAAGCAAGTCGGCAGAAGTCTCCTTCCCCGGTCCTTTTTCACGAGCGTTCAAGGCAAGTGCCGTCACCAGGTTGCTCCATGTGTTGCCAAGGCGGCTGACGGCACCACCGAAGTAGGTGCCCCATCCTTGGTCGGTTGCATCACTTGGCCGCAGTTGGTCGCCGATGGCAGACCAATCCACCAGATCAGTCGTGCCGCCATTGACGGTCAGTTGGAAAAGAGTGCGGCCTGCATTAGGCGCGACAAATGTGACTTGAGTCGTCTGCGGACGGTGTGGGCTGAGGATGCCCGCCAACCCATCCTCAGAAACACCAAGCAACCCAAGACCACGGTAAGTGCCTCGCCCACTTTCGCCAATTTGCATCCAAGCATGCGCAGAATTGGTCAGACTCATGGCTGGTGCGGGCAGGTCGCAGTCTCCTGTGTTTTCGTATTCCACGCTCAAAGTGTAACTCCGCCCCGGTCTCACGCTGGTTGGAACCGATATCCGCGTGCTCAGGCGCGGCCCAATGCCAGCCCTTACCATGAACCCGTTCGTCAGCACCACGATTGGCGAATCAGGATCAAGCAATTCCACATTGTAAGCCCGCGCAGAAACTTGCCGGAGATCGAAGGTGGCAAACATCTCGGTGCTATCCATCAGGAGCGGCATCTGTCCCACGACAGGTGCCACGCCAGGGGCAGTCAGCGTTGGGATCGTGTTCGTGGTGAAGCCGGTACCACGGATTTGCAGAGTAATGCTGCCGGCGTTGCCGGCCTCTGCTGGCCATACACTGCTCAGGTGAAAGTCCGAGTACTCGGCGCGAATCCTGGCAGAGATGGAACCTGCAGCGAGGTACGGCGAGAACACCAGCACAAACACGCGGTTGCTGGTGGCAAATGCCATGGGCATCTCACAATGCAGATTCGTTACCGATGCCTGCGCGAAGGCCTCGTAGTCATAGACCGATGGGAGCGAACCACGCATCGCCGTCATGCGGAACGCGGCGATGTCGGCATAGGTGGGCGCGGGGCGGAAGTCCTTGAGGCGGGGATTGCCCGGAGCGCCGACATTCTTGTCGGCGAGTTCCCCGAGGTTGGCGAACGCAGCATCGCTCGAAAGTCCGCCCGACACGCCGACAGGAATGTCGGCGCTCCCGCCAAGCTCCAGCTTGCTGGCGCTCGCGGGCGGCGTCGCCTCCAGTGTCACCACCAGGCTGCGCCCAAGCTCGGCCGCTAACTCGAAGTAATACAGTCCGTGGGAGCGCAACGTCACGGGAGCATTGGTGCCCATGCCTAGCGCGGTGATCGTCTGTGCCGGGCGCGGAGATAGCCCGGTGTCCCATAAGCGCACCCGGCCATCCACATGCGTCGTCGCCAGCAGCGTGTGGTCCGGCGAAATCGTCACGCCCTTGATCTGGCTGGCTTCGGTGCCGGTATCTGTGAACACCCGCATCAGATCCCCCGTCCGCCCATCCCATAGGTAGGCCGTGCCGGGCGTACCGGCATCACAGGTCGCGACTAACTCGCCATCCGGTGAAAGCACGGCATCGGCCACCGGTGTGCCTTGGGCAATTCGCACCAGTTCCGTGCCGTTAGTGGTGCTCCAGATACGGACCGTGCCGTCCAGGGAAGCGGTCATCACCCGCCCGCCGCCGGGGTAAAACGCCCCGGCTGTGACTATATGTGTGTGGTTGGTTAGTCGGTGCCTCAATGTGCCAGTAGCCGTATTCCAGAGCAGCGCATGGCGCGTCGAACTGCCTGCCAGTGCTAGGCCTTCCGGGCACAAGGCCACCGCGCTTGCCGAGCCATCCAAGCCGGCCAAACCCCGCAGTGTTTGCATATCCGGCACACGGAGGAAGCTGACGGTGGTGCCACGCCCGGCCAACGCCCGTGCGCCGTCGCTGGCGTAGGCGGCATAGACGGTGCCGCTGCCGGCGGGATTAGTGCGGCCCAGTTCGCTCCGACTGGCGGTGTCCCACCAACGCAGTGTGCCGTCGGTGCTGCCGGTGAGTAACTGGTCGCCCAACGGTGAAAACTCCAGACTCACCACCTCGCCGCTATGTCCGCTGAAGACGGTGTTACTCCGGGTGGAATGGAGGTTCCACAGCAACACGCGGCTGCCGTCGGACTTCGCGAGGCGCAGGCCGTCCGGGGAGAAGCGCGCCTTGCCGCCGGTGCTGCCGCCGTCCAAGGTTAGGGCGGGGGTATTGAACCAACCGCTCACGGTATCGAGGGTGAAGGGGCCGGACTCGGCCATCGCAATCAAGTTGGTGTAGAGCGGGCCTTGGGGCGGGATACGGGTGTCCAGCGTGAAAGCGGCGGACTCCGTTTGCGTAACGAGGTTGGGCAAAGGTGTCGTGTCACTGGGCAGGCGGGTATCAAGGGTGAACGGCGGGGACTCAGCCTGCGTGACGAGGTTTGGAACAGGGGTGGTGTCGGTCGGCAGGCGAGTGTCGAGGGTGAAGGGTGGTGACTCGGCAATGACGACACCGTTGGTGAAGGAAGTGCCGTCGGGCAGCCGGGTATCCAAGGTGAACGGCGGCGATTCAGCGATGACAACGGAGCCTTCAGGGGAGATTCCCGCAGGCATCCGAGTGTCGAGGGTGAAGACACTGGATTCGGTGACCACTGTGCCGGAAGATGGTACCACGCCATCCGGCAGGCGGGTGTCCAGGGTGAACGGCGGAGTCTCCGCTTGGACGATCAACGAACCGCCCGGCGGCTCCCCGGACGGCAGCCGGGTATCGAGTGTGAAAGCCGGGGTCTCGGCTTGGACAATGAGGGAGTTAGTGCTGGCGGTGTCTGACGGAAGACGGGTGTCGAGGACAAAGGCAGGCGTCTCGTTGGTGACGGTGAGATCATCGGCACGGGCGGCGAGGACGAAACCCACCAGGAAGACGATGGCCGCCAGGCTTTGGAGTGCGGGGGCAAGCGGAGCGCGACCCCGCTTTGGGTGGAGGGAGGAACGTGCGAACGTCCAAGCCAAAGCGCCGTCGCCGCTACGCTCTGCCGGCGCACTCCAAAAAGCCTGTGCGTGCTTGGTCATAACCGAACCGCCTTGCCTGCCGCCTGCGGGTTGGCGTACGTTCGCCCCATGATTGCTGTGAAAGCCGAAAATGATCGCCTGCAAGTCACCATCCCCACCGCAGGCATGACGCCGGGCGAGGTCAACGACTTCGTCTCCTGGCTGCGTGTCGAGAGCGTGGTTCGCCGTAGCCGGCTCACGGCGGAAGCCGCCTGGAAGTTGTTGTCCGAGGATCTCAAGGCCGGTTGGTGGCAGGCTAACGAGCGGCGCAAGACCCCGTAGCCGCCGAGGTAACGAGACGCAAACTTCTGCGGAATCAGAGACTCCTCACGTCGTCTCCTACAACTCAGGCAGAGGCTCTTTGAAGTCATGATGTCCATGCGCCGTTGAAACAGAGCGTCCGCCCGGGGATTGCGACTAAGCCATTTGACCCACGCGAAATCAGGCCCGAAAAAACCTTTGCCCGCGCCCGCTTCGGGAATAGGCTGTGCCCCATGAAAGCGCATTCCATGATGCTGTCCAAGAAGCGCCAGTCCGTCTTCCCCGAGGACTGGTGCGAGCGCGAGGGACTCGCCCACGGCGGGCTGCTCAACGTGATTGATCTGGGGCCGACCGGCCTGCTGATCCGCCCGCTCAGGCCGCCCTCGCCCGAGACGGTGGCGGCCTTGTTGGCGGAGCCAGCCGCCAGCGCGCATTCGCCGGAGGAAATCCGGCAGATCGTGGAGCGGGCCTTGCGGGAGGTCCGCGCCGAGTGACCCCGGTGGTCATAGATACCGGGGTGTTTGTGGCGGGCGTCTTTTGGCGCACCGAAGCTCACCGCTGCGTCAACGCTTGGCTGCGGGGCGTGGTGGCGCTGGGGATGTCGGCGGCTATTTACCAAGAATATGAGCGGACATTGCGCAAAATCCAGACGCGCTACGGATTTCAGACCAACGTCGAAACTTGGCTCGCCTTGGTCCAAGCGCACGCCCAGTGGGTCAAGCCCTGGCCGCTGACCGCACCCGTCTGCCGCGATCCCAAGGACGACCTCATGATTGAGGCCGCCTTGGCGGCGGGCGCGCGGACTATCATCGCCCGGGACGCCGATTTGACCGTTTTGGAGAAGCCGTTCGGCATCCGCATTCTCACGCCCCGCGCTTGGTTGGCCACGCTTTCGCGAGCCGACCGGCGGAAGCTGGCTTAACGTCCGCCCGGAGCTTTCGCGCGTGCTACTCACACCGGGCGGACTGGGGGCCTTGGCCAGCGGAGCGCGGACATTCCTGTCCGCTGGGCGGGGTGGAAGTGCCTCGAGCGTCAAGCGGACAGGAATGTCCGCGCTCCTTTCGTGGCGCTTCCTTGCCGCTTCCCCGCCGGACGGGATGGCGGCCGGGTCAGCCAGGCGCCGCTCCGGGAGCCAGGTTGAGCTGGGGCCAAGACAACCCGGAAACCGTAGTTGTTGTTCCGGTTGGACGGGTTGTTGTTGTTGCGGTTGGCCGACGCGCAGTTGCTGCCGTCGTGGTTCCAACTGCCGCCGCGTAGCACGCGGTTCGAGCCTGTGGGCCGCCACCCTTGACCGGCGCACGACTGCGCGCCGGAAAGTGTTAACCGCAAAGAACGCAAAGAACACAAAGATTCTCTCTGCGTTCTTTGCGGTTAAATGAATGGCCGTCCAGAACGAATTCTCCCCGTCCGGCACGAACTCCTTCTTCACCGCCAGCACCCGGTGGCCGCGCAGGAAAGCGTTCATCTCCTGCTCCGCCGCTGGCACGTTCTTTACGGGCACGATGAACAGTTTCAGTTGCACGACAGGCTTAGAAAAAATTGCTCGCTACGCGAGTTGGGCCTGGCCGGCTCCGCTCCGCTCCGCCTGCCCGGCCAAACTCGCTCCGCTCGCCCGTTCCTGGCTCTTACTGACCTGGGGCCAGGACAACCCGGAAACCCCAGCCGCAGTAGTAGTCGCCCCGGGACGACGGGTCGTTATTGTTGGAGAAGGCCGACGCACAGTAGACGGCGTCGCGGCTCCAACTGCTGCCGCGTAAGATGCGGGAGTAGCCTGAAGCAGGCCCCTGGGGGTCGGTGGCATTGCCACTAGGCCGAGGGCCATGCCAATCCTGACACCACTCCCACACGTTGCCGTGCATGTCGTGCAAACCCCAGCGATTCGGAGCGCGGCTGCCAACGACCTGGGTTTGCCCGCCGGAGTTCACATTGTACCAAGCGTAGAAGCCCAGCCGATTCCCGTAGGGGTCTTCACCAAAGCAATAGGTGGTGGTGGTGCCGGCACGGCAGGCGTATTCCCACTCCGCACTGGTGGGCAGGCGGTAGGTCCAGTTCGTCCCAATCCGGCCGGCTGCCCGTTCACGGGCGGTCAGCGTCTGGCAATACTGGACGGCTTCAGTCCAAGTGACCTGCTCCACCGGTCGGTTGGGGTTGCCGGTGAAAGCGCTGGGGTTGTTGGACATCACGTTCTGGTATTCGCCCTGGGTGACCTCGAACTTGCCCATCCAGAAGCTCTTGGTCAGCCAGACGTAGGTGCCGCTCATGTTGAACGTGCCGGCGGGAATCCAAACCAAGTTGGTGGCGGGCGGCACGTTGGTGGTGAAGTTCCCGGCGTTGGTCGAGCCAACGGTGCTGGGGAAATCATCGGCAATGAGGCGGACGCGGGCGTTGGTGGTGTAATTGCGCGCCCAATCATTCCAAGCATTCCAGACGATCTTCTTGCCGGCGCCAGGCGTGACCAAACCCACATCGCCGCTCAGCGTGCGCATGGAGATGCCATAGTTCGCGCCGTTGTCGGCGGAGGCTTCGGCGAGGATATAGACGCCGCCCGGACTGTCCGGGTCCACCAAGTTGTAAGTGACATCCACGAAGAACGTGCCTGGCCGCTGGGCGGCGACGAGGTTCTGGATTTGCGGAAGCACGGGATTGGTCTGCGCGTGGGCCGACGGGAGGAAGGCTGTGAGCAGCCAGGCCAGGAACACGCCGACAAGAATGTCGGCGCTCCGGCGGCGCGGTGGCCGTGCCGCCCGCCCCGGCGCGAGCGCCGGCGTTTGTGGGAGCGCCATTGGACGGAGCGCCGACATTCTGGTCGGCCCCCGGTGCGATAGGACTGAGGATTCGGTATTTTTCATAGCGATGTTTGTTTTCACGGTTTGCCAAACGGCAATTTCCACCCAGTAGCCATGCTTTGCAAGAATTTCCGCCGAAAATTCCACGGCGGATCGCCGGTCCGGCGCGGGTCGAGCGTGAACACCAGCGTCTCGTTAGTGACAATGATGTCATCGGCGTGGGCGGGCGGACGAAACTCACCCGGAAGACGATGACCGTCAGGTTATGGAGTGCGGGGGCAAGCGGAGCGCGACCCCGCTTTGGCGGGCGGGAGGGACGCGCCGGTGCCCAAGCCAAAGCGCCGTCGCCGCTGCGCTTTGCCGGCGCACTCCACAAAGCCGGGCGTGCCGAGTCATAGCAGGGCAGCCTCAGAACTCCTGACCCGTGAGCACGAATTCCAACCGGCACGGAAACGAGCTGAGTCCCAGCGCGCCGGGTCAGGGGACCCGGCCTACAGCCAAGACGCGGTTCTGTGGTCCTGGTGCCCCCACCGGGCGGCCCACGCCAATTCCTCGGGTCAGGATATCTGAGAGCGTGTATGAAAAGTCGCCCAGCGGTAGGGCGAGGCTCCTGCCGAGCCTCAGCGACAGCGGCAATTCGATCTTGCCGAACGGCTCGGCAGGAAGCCCTCGCTCTACCGCGGCAGGCATTTTCAAACACGCTCTAAGGTGGCGCAGCGGCAGTCGGACGATGATGTACCCGGCCCAGTGCCAGAGAGTGAGAAGCGAGCGGCACTTCGGAGTTTGGGTTAATGTTCAGATCATCCGCAAAGGACGTTGCTGGCCCGGCGGGAGAAAGGCGCCAGCCCAGCCAGAATGGGAGTTGACCGCGGCACGCGCCGGAATAACCTCGCGGGCGTGAAGCTTGATGAAGAGTAGTGCTACTCGGCGCGGTTGGCGGTGGCAGGGATGATGGAACCCTGCCGAATCATCTGCAACGTGCGGGATGTTGCGACCTAGCGTCTTGGAGTGCAGCGGCCCTCCGCCGCTTTCGGAGGCACGCGGCCAAAGCGCCAGAGGACTGGCGCACTCCAAAACGCTGGCGCGCCGTGCGGAAGCGTCAGGCGCTCGCAGACGATCCCGCGCCGGATCGGCTGGGGCCGGCCGGAAGTGAAACGCTACTTAGGAAGACTGTAGGAGCCGAAGTAAGGAGGGTGGTTGGCCGCTAAGAGCCAAGCCTCATGACGTCGGCTCCTACAGGGTTTGGGGAGAATCTCCCCGCATTGGAAAGAACGATGTGACTGATATGACTGATGTGACTGATACGACTAAGCCCCTGCACAGTTCCGCCGCGCTAGCCAGGGACACTGCGGCGCCGGCTTCCTTTCACATGACTGCGGAGGAGTTCCGCCGCCACGGCTACGCGATGGTGGATTGGATCGCCGATTACCGGAAGCGCGTGGAGTCGCTGCCGGTGATGTCGCCGGTGAAGCCCGGCGAAATCCGCGCCGCACTGCCGCCGCACGCGCCGGAGCACGGCGAGCCGTTCGAGGCGATGCTGCGCGACGTGGACAAGATCATCCTGCCGGGCATCACGCATTGGCAGTCGCCGAGCTTCTTCGCGTTTTTCCCCGCCAACACCAGCGGGCCGTCCATCCTCGGCGACCTGCTTTCCTCCGGCCTCGGCGTGCAGGGGATGCTCTGGGCGACCAGCCCGGCTTGCACGGAGTTGGAGACGCATGTGCTGGACTGGCTGGTGGAATTGCTGGGACTGCCGGAGCGGTTCCGGTCGGGCGGTGCCGGCGGCGGCGTGCTCCAGGAATCGGCGTCGAGCGCGGTGCTGTGTGCGTTGATCGCGGCGCGGGAGCGGGCGACGAACTACCGGAGCAACGAAGAAGGCTGCGCCGGCAAGCTGGTGGCTTACACGTCCACGCAGGCGCATTCGTCCATCGAGAAGGCGGCTGGCATCGTGGGCTTGGGCCGGAAGAATCTGCGCTTGATCGAGGCGGACGAGCGGCAAGCCATGCGCGCCGACCGGTTGGCGGAAGCGATCCGGGCAGACCGCGCGGCGGGCTTGGT
>CAINDV010000909.1 GCA_903847485.1 uncultured Verrucomicrobiota bacterium | reverse complement strand
CTACGACGTTGTTTTTGAATCGCCGCGCTGGAACGAAAAAGGCGAGTTGATCAAGAAGGCCATCATCACGGTGCTCCACAACGGGGTCGTGGTGCAGAACCGCTATGAATTCACCGGCGGCACCGATGGCATCAGCGCCACGGTGCCGTGGCGGACGCTATCAAAATATCCTGCGCCCCATCCGCCCGAATGCTTCATTGAATTGCAGGACCACGCAAACCCCGTGCGCTTCCGCAATATCTGGATTCGTTCCATGAATCTCGGGGAAAACCAGTAATAAAAACTCAAATGAATCATCCCGAATCATTCCAAGCCCGCCTCCTCACCGGCCTCGCCGCGGCGCTGACCCTGGGGCTTTTCTCCATCCCCGGCGTGAGCCGCGCCGATACCAACAGCTCGCCACGACTGAAACTTGTGGTTATTAAGACCTTGCCCTATCCAGTCATCAACAGCAAGACACCCGGTGCGGAGGAAATTCCCGGCGGTTTCGAGGGTGGAAACACGGTGAAGGTTACGATCCGGGGCAAATCGGAATACCACCTCTTCGCCCATTCTTACGAAACGCTCGACTGGAGCCACTGCCGGCTGGATCACTGGGTTTCCGCGGACGGCCTGCATTGGCGTCACGACCAGGTGCTGGTGCCGCCCTATACCGACAAAGCAACGGGGCTCTGGACGCTGTCCTGCTCACCAATGCCGTTCTTCGATACGGAAGCGGATCGGTGGCAGATCTACTATGCGTTGTTCGCCAAGCCGCAGCAGAGCTGGAGTCCCGGCGGCACCTTGCGTTGCGCATCCTCAAAGGTCAAAGGGCGGGATGGCATCAGCGGCCCGTACGATTTCCCGGGTGAGGAAGTCCTTAAACCGGGCGTCGGCTACCCCAAAACGGCATCCGTCAGCTCGGTCAGCACTCCGTTCCTCGCCAAGGATGGCAAGTGGCTGGTGTTCTATGGCGGCGACAATTATTCGGCTCTTTTGCCCGAGACCAAGACCTGGGGAAAATGGTGGGTCGCCCTGGCCTCTGCGCCCTCGCCGCGCGGTCCTTACACGCAACTGGGAAATGAGCCGCAACCGCTCATCGATCCGACCGGCTTCAATGAGAACCCTATGCCGATACGGATTCGCGGACCCAAGAGCGGCAAGGACTATTGGGTCGCCACGTTCGATTTCCTGCATGGTGAAGTGGCCGGGCCGAACCTTTCCGAAATCGGTTTCACTTGGTCCTCGGACGGTCGGGATTGGCCGGCGGAGCATGGACAAGCGGTGGATATCCGTGCCGGATTCAAAGCCGGAGAAAAGCCCTGGTGGCACGTTATTCGCACCCCGCACGATCTCATTGACGAGGGAGACGGAACGTTCACCTGCTTCTTCACGGGCACGAGCGAAGACGACCATGGCTTCCGTGGCATCGGGATGGTAAAATTCAAGCTCGAGGAAGTGACTGATGGATTGGGGAAGTGACGTGACACTAAAAGCGATGAGAAATAGTAACCGAGAAATATTTGGACGGCTGATGATGACCGCCGTTCTGTTGTCTGGCCTGTCCGTGCCGGCGTTTGCGCAAACCAAGATCGTGCTGGACGACGCCGACAGCGGCCGGGTCTTCGAGGGCATCGGGGTAGTCAGCGCGGGAGCATCGACGAGAAATCTGGTTGATTATCCCGAAAAGCAAAGGTCCGAAGTCCTGGACTACATGTTCAAGCCGAAATTCGGCGCGAGTTTGCAGCACCTCAAGGTTGAGATCGGCGGCGGCGAAAACTCAACGTGCGGCAGCGAGCCTTCCCACGCGATCACCCGCGAGGAGTTGGCGAATCCGTTGCCGCGCGGTTACGAGTTCTGGCTTATGGCCGAGGCGCGCAAGCGCAATCCGAAGATTTTGCTCGATTGCCTGGCGTGGGGTTACGCAGGTTGGATTTCGAGCCCGTTCTCGCAGGATTCAGCGGATTGGTATGTCGCGTTCCTGTATGCGGCCAGGAAGCATTACGGGTTGAAGATGGACTGGCTCGCGGCAGGTTGGAATGAGAAAGGCACCGACCTCAACTGGATTGCCAAGACCTTGCGGCCGAAGCTCGATGCCCATGGCTATGCGGATGTGAAGCTGCAAGCTCCTGACAACAACGGGAGCTGGCAAATATTCGATGATTTGGCGAGGAATGCCGAGGCGGACAAGGTGATTCAAGCTGTCGGCTACCATTATCCTAACGAGTTTGGTCCACAGATCGAGGCGGAAGCAAAACACGCTGCCGAGAAGGTCATTGCCAACGGCAAGCCTCTCTGGTCCAGCGAGGAATTCTGCTACAGCGGCAAAACCTGGGAAATGGCGATGCTGCTGGCGCAAGTCTATAACAAGAATTACATCCGCAGCCGGATCACGAAAACCGAGGTGTGGCCCATGTTGTCCGGCATGTACCCGGGGCTCGCGTTTCACGGCGCGGGCCTGATGTTGGCGGACACTCCGTGGTCCGGTTACTATGACCTCTATCCGGCGGTGTGGACCACCGCCCACACGGCCCAGTTTACCGAACCGGGCTGGCGCTACATGGACAAAGCCTGTGCCAAAATCGAGACCAACACGTGGAAGGGAAACTATGTGGCCTTGCGCGATCCGGAGAAGGGAGACTGGAGTTTGATCGTCTGCGCGGACAAGCCGGTGACGTTTCAGGTGCAGGTTGCGGGCAAACTGGCCAGAGGCGAAGTGCATGTGTGGAAATCGAACGAGCAGATCCAGTTCATTGAAGAGAAACCCCTGCGCCTGACGAACGGCGCCTTTACCATTTCCCTCGAAGGCAACAGCGTCTATACGCTGAGTACCACTACCGGGCAGAAGAAAGGAGCGCACCCAGCGCCGCCGCCAGCTTCCGACTTCCCTTTGCCCTACAAGGACAACTTCGAAAGCTATGCCGCGGGCGTGATTCCGAAATACACCTCCGATCAGAAAGGCTCGTTTGAAACCGCAAAGCGTGAAGATGGCAAAGGTGTTTGCCTGAAACAAATCGTGCCGAAAGAAGGCTTTATTTGGGCAGGCGCAGGTAACCTCCCTCACACCATTTTCGGTGACCGTAACTGGACCGACTACACCATCCAGGCGGATGTGTTTATCACCGCCGGCAAGGCCGGGATTGGCGGACGCTACTGGTGTGGCGAACAGCGCGGCGCCGGCCTGGTCCTCCAACAGGATGGCACGTGGTCGATTGAGGCATCGGTTGTGGCTGGAGTGAATAACGAGTTGAAGGTGCCACCGCTCGCGACCGGCAAGATAGACGGCTTCATTCCGGCCACCTGGCATCATTTGACCCTGGTACTCAAGGGTGATGAGCTGACCACCAGCATAGACGGCAAGGAAGTGGCCCGGGTGCGGTATAAAAATTCTATCCCGCCCACAAAAGCGGCAGGGCCTACCTGATGTCCAGCTACGACCCCAACTGCTTTGACAATCTCAGCGTGACACAATAACAAATGAAAGGAATACACATCATGAAGAAAACAAACGTAATTGCACTCGCTTCGCTCATTGCCGCAGCCTTTACCGCCCTCACCCCATTGCAGGCCGCGACGGCGGAGTTTGCCATCCGCGATGGTGACCGGGTCGTGTTCCTGGGCGACAGCATCACCGAGCAACGCCAATATACCACGTTCATCGAGGCGTACACCCTGACGCGTTTCCCGCAGTGGCACATCACCTTCCGTAACATCGGCTGGGGCGGCGACACGGCACAGGGTGGTCTGGGCCGCGCCGGGCGCGACATGCTGCCGCTGAAGCCGACCTTCGTCACCATTGACTTCGGCATGAACGACCACGGTTACAGGGCGTTTGAGGAGAATATTTTCAATAACTACGTTGACAAGCAGACGCAGTTGGTCGCCTTGCTCAAGGACAAGGGCGCGCGCGTTGCGTTGTTGACGCCGCAACCGATCGAGGAGAAACGCCCGAATCCCGACAAAGATGTGCGCAATGAGTCCCTGCGCAAGATGTCCGACGGTCTGCGCGATGTCGCGGCCAAGCAAAGTGTCCTTTTCGCCGATCAGTTTGATCCGTATATGGCCGTGATGCTCAAAGCCCGGCAAGCCGATCCCAACGCCCTGATTGGGGGCGGTGACGCAGTGCATCCCGGCCCGGCGGGCCACACCATCATGGCGTGGGCCGTCTTGAAATGTCTCGGTGCGCCAGCAGCAGTATCGAGTGCGGAACTGGACGGCGCCGGCGGCAAAGTCATCGCCGCGACGGACTGCCAGATCACCGATCTGAAAGTCGCGGGCGGTGTGGTGAGTTTCACGCGTAAGGATGCGACCCTGCCGGTGCCAATCGACCCGGCAGCCGAGGGAGTGACAAACCTGATACCGCTGTTGGCGGACTTGAGCCGGTATGAACTGAAGGTGACCGGGTTGACGGCCCCGAAGTACCAACTCTTGATCGATGACAAACCGGCGGCCAGCTTTACGGCGCAGGAATTGGCCCAGGGCTGCAACCTGACCCTGACCGCCGGGCCGATCACCGAGCAAGCCCGTCGGATCTGGAACCTGGTGACGGATAAGAACAACGCCTTCTTTAACCGTTGGCGCGGCGTTCAACTTTTCGAGGAGCCGGGTTGGGCCAAGACGCCGGCCTTCGAGGCCACCCGCGAGAAGGAGTTGGCAAGAATCGACGAGCAAATCGCACAACTTGAAACCAGGATCCATGCTTCGTGCCAGCCGCTGCCGCACGTGTTTGTGCTGAAACCCGCTACAAACTGAAACGCATTCCCCGGCTTCCAGCGAAGGGATTTAATAGAAGCAGAATGAAAGGAATAAACAGTATGAAAAGCATAGGCTTGTTGATGTTAGGATTGTTGACGGTGTTCTCGAACGCTGTTGCCGCAGAGGCTGATGTTACGGCCAAGGTCAGGGAGGCCGTGAAGGATAATGTGCTTTCTATTGCTGCAAATAACAGCAATTTCGTCAGTGGCCTGCAGATACCGGGTATAAAGGAACTCGTTGTCGAGTTCAGGCTTGGTAATGAGATCGGCAGGAAGGCTGTGCGCGAGGGGGGCGTCCTTGAGGTCAAAGGCTCGGCTGACAAACCGCTGACAATCATCAAGGCGACCTATAGAGCCGAAGGTATGAATGACTATGGCTTGAAAGAGTATGTCTATACGTCAAAGGATCTACCGCATTCGGAAGCGAAGCCATGGAAGCTTGTCTGCCAGTTGCCATACAATGCCCAATTTACAATGTGGATACGGGTAAAGGCCGACGCGGCCGGCAAGGTGATCGAATTTGATTCGTCCAACCCATTGATGCGTTGCACTACCCCTGTCCAGAAGTATACGACCGTCGAAGGGGAACAAGCCTATGAAATGCAGGACTGGACCGCCGGAGAGGGTGCAATTTATACCATCCCTGCTGGCGTGACGGTCATCGCGGTGAAATACAGGGAGACAGGATATGACACCAAGTTCGCAGGCTCATTCTCATGTAATGACAATGACTATAACACCCTCTGGCAAAAGGCGGCCAGGACGTTGTATCTCTGCCTGCGAAACAATTGTTTCATGGGCTGCCCTGACCGGGAGCGGGGTGAATGGCAGGGAGATGCGGTCCTTGAAATGGAGGAGTGCTTTTACACCTTGGATCTGTCATCGCACAAACTGGCAAAGAATTTCATGCTTACACAGCAGATCGGCCAGCTTGCCGGGCAGAATCTGATCGCCCACGGCGAGTATGGCGATTGGACCTATTATCTTTACACCGGCGATCTCGAAACACTGAAGTACATCTATCCTACTACAAAGAAATATCTCGATCTCTATAACATCGGGACAAACGGGCTGCCGGATTATCGGTTAAAACACACCGAACTTGTCGATATTTATGATTGGTATGACTGGGGGACCGGAAAACAGGATTATAACGTGATCCAGGTTGCAGAGTATTTCGGAGCATTATCCGCCCTTAAAAAGATGGCGCAGGTGACCGGACATACCGAAGACATTCCCGCCATGGACGCCAAGCTCGACAGCATCAAGAAGAACTTCGACCGTGAGTTCTGGAAAGAGGATGGGTACAGGTCGTCCACGAATCTTGATGAGCGGGCAAATGCGATGGCGGTATGCTCAGGGCTTGCGGACAGCTCTAAATATGGTGTGATCACCAGCCTGATAGGAGGAATAGAAGGCAACAGTGGTCCCTATTTTGAACGTTGGATAATGGAGGCGCTTTGCGTGATGGGCAGCCAGGAGAAGGCCTTGCTCCGGATGGCCAACCGATACCGGGGGCAGATTGACGCCACTTTCACGACGTTATGGGAGTATATGGAGCGGGGTTTTGATATTAAAACGGGCACGGATGCCGTCAATTATTTGACACTGAACCACGCCTGGAACAATCCCAATACAAT
>CAINDV010000908.1 GCA_903847485.1 uncultured Verrucomicrobiota bacterium | reverse complement strand
GACCGGTGGAATGCCGCGTCGCGACGCCCCGCCGAGCACGTTCGCGCTCGGCAGGACCGTCCCGACACATTTGCACTCCGGCGCACGCAGTATCCGCGACACCATATTTTCGGCAACATTTATTTTTCGCCCACCATTTTGCGGGTGCCGGCGCCTGGATCGAGGGAACGCGGAGTGCGGAGCGGGGAGCGTGGAACTGGGTTGGCCCGGTCCAACCGGATCGCCGCCCAGTGACTGCGACCGGGTCGCACCTTGGGCGGCCAACCAGCGGTGGGCGGGCGCGGGATCCCAAACCGCGCCTCGGCTCCCACCGCTATGATCTTTCCCTGCCACACTCGATACCTATACTACGGCCACCAAACCCCGTGAACGCTACCCAACCATGCCGGACGCGACGACTTATTAGTATCCATGCCGTAGGGCAGGCGTCGCGCCTGTCTCTAACAGCGAAAGGAAACGGTCCTGATAAAGGAATCCTTGCTGCGGGAAACGCCCATCTTTTGGTCAGGGAAGGGCGAGGGAGAAGTGCGAAGTCCGAAGTCCGAAGGAAGACCGAAATCCGAAACAGGCTTTCACTGGAGGCGCTTTCTAAACTCCGTAGTGGTGCCGGTGCCCCGCCGGCGAAAGTCTTGCGGGTGCCCACGCCCGCAGAACCAAACTGCAACCGAGGCGGTTGCAGGACTAAGGCAGCCGGGGCGGCTGCCCCACTACGCCACAGCTCGGCAGGAGCCTCGCCCTACCACGACCGGCGTTTTCATGCACGCTCTTAGAGGCTGGTAGGGCCTGGAATGGCGGTTAGGAACAAACTTCCCGGATGATCCCCTTTTCTTTCGTCCCTGACGGAACTCATCTAGTTTCGGCCACGGTTCCAGCGTTGAAACACTGGGCTATGCGCTTTCGTCCTGGCGGGCCGGAACTGGCGTGCCTCAAACTTGATTTGCGCCTCTTCTGCGTTCAACCGCATTGTCCGACGTACAAAAAAGGGCCGGGTCTGGCGACCCGGCCCTGTGATTAAAGCCGCTCTGCTGAAGGCGCAGGGTTACTTAGAACTTCACGCGCCAGAACATGCTGCCCGCCGATGGCGTAATCGTATAGGGCCACGTCGCGGCCGGAACAACAGGGTTGTAGGGACCGGTCACGCCCGTCGTTGACTCCAATAGCGTGCCGTCGCCGGGGAACCACATTAACCGCACCTTTCCAGCAGACATGTCGGCCCGAAGGACCGGCGGGTTCTGGTAGTGGGTCAGGATTTCATCCGGCGTTAGCGCGCGGTCATAGAGCGCGACGTCCTGCATGTAGGAAGGCGCGGGGCTGACGCCGTTGCGTGAGCCGATCGAGAAGCCGGGTTGGTTGGTGCCGGCTGGCTGATAGATCGGGGCATCGAGTGAGTTCACCAGGACGCCGTTCTCATAGAGGCTCATCGTGGTCCCGTCGTAGGTGCCGACAACGTGATACACATTACCCACCACCACAGCATTGGGGCTGTTGATGCTACCCGTGGTGGTTGCTCCTGTCCCCCACTGCATACCAAACCCTGTGGGATTATTCTTCCAGATGGCATAACCCATACGTCCACTCACTCCGCTATAGATGGCACGATCTTGCAGGGAGACGAGATATTGAACCGTCGCATCGGTGGCCTTGACCCAGCACTCGACCGTGAAGTTGATGGGGTTGAGGGTGGCGTTATAAGGCACTCCGGTCCATTGGCCGGCGGTTGTGCCTGCGCCGCTGAACAGGACCGAGCAGTTCGGTCCAAGTTCCAGTCCTGGCTGGCCGAGAGTGTAAGTCCCGCCATAGGTCAGGTTGTTGCCGCCCACCAAGTCCACCGCGGTCGTGCCGCTGCGTTCATTCAGCGGCCAGTAATGCACCGGTCTGGCGGCCAGCACCGTTGCCTGGTAGCCCACGGGGCCGGAAAGCGCGACCACCGTCACCGAATAAGCTTGCTGTGACAGATCCTCGGCAGTGACCACGTAGGTCTGAGGAGTGGTGAAGTTGCGCACGGTTCCACTCGCCGGACTGCCCGTGGCCGCAACGCCCACAGTATAAGTGGGGGCCAGGCTCGTCACAGCCGTTCCGGGAGGCACGAGCAGGACGAAGTTGGTGCCGGTATTGTCATTGGCGGAAGCACTCCCGAGGCCCTGGAAGAAGATATTGGCAATCGACTTGTAGGAGCGCGGTGGGCCTGCGCTGATGTCCGCAATCTGGAAGCCGTTGAGCGGCGCGCGATAACTTGGCTGGAACACGTCAATCTGGATATTGCCATTGGGATCGGGCACTATATTCGAAAAGACCACGAAGTTGTTCCCCTCAACCCAGGTATCAGAGATGACGCCACCAGTATTATCACAATACACGGGGCTGCCGGTGTCCGTCAGGTTGGTCGTCGAGAATTCGCCATAGCTCAACTGCGACGAGGTATTACCGGAGGCGATGTAGAGGTTGAATTTCCTGTAGGGGAGGTTGGTGACGATGAGCGACCAGCTACCATTAAGACCAAAACGACGCAGTCCGGCAGCGAGCACTTGGAGGCTGGGGGTGCCCCAGGCATCCAAACCGTCAAGCGAAACGGTCCTGTACCCCACAGTGGTCGGACTGCCGCTAATATCCAGCAAGTTGGCCCCCGTATAGGCCACCGCAGCAGTGAGCCTTTGATTCCAACCCAGGCCGGAGCCGCCGATCGGACCAATGAGGTTGGTTCGGGCGACGTTATCCATGTTCACATTGAACCAGGGCGCGGCGGTGTCCGACACCGTAACCGTTACCACGTAGTTGTTAACGGCTGCGCCGTCGGTGACGGTGTAAGTCGCCGGGTTTTGGGTGCCGAAGTTCGGTGACGGCGGGGAACCGCTGGTCTGATTGCACGTGCCGGAGCTCAGGGTGAAGGTTGGGGCGAGAGTCGCCAAAACTGTTCCAGGCGGCACGGTCAAAGCGATGGTCTTGGCATTCTGGTTAATGATGCCAGGGTGGAAAGGAATGCCGAAGGAGATGATAAGCGCCTTGGAGGTGAGGGTGAGCACACCGGTGGTCTGGTTGAAGGTCCAGGTGTGAGCGCCATCCACACGCGTCCAGACGGGGCCGGGGCCGGTGAAGCCTTGCACGCCAAAGGTGCCGCCGTAGTTCTTGGTGGTGACATTCACCAGAGTCCAGGAACCGACGGACACGGTAACGGCCGAGGTATCGATCGCCAAGGTGCCATTCAAAGTGGCGGTGCCCGCGCCAGTGATTCTGTTGTTGGCAAAATCAGTGAGGTAGAAAGTCGATACGCCCGTGGTGCCGAGGACCAGCGTGCCCGCGCTGACGGTAGTGTCGCCCTTGTAGGTGTTCGTGCCGGAGAGGGTCAGCGTGCCCGAACCCGTCTTGGTCAGGACCCCAACGCCAGAAATCGGGCCCGACAGGATTTGGGCCGCGGTGCTGTCGTACTCGAGGATTGTTTTGGTGCCGAGGGCGATGGCGCCGGGGTAATTTCCATTACCCAATTTTCCCGTTCCGACCGTGTTCGCGCCAGTCGCTGGGGCCCTCACACCACCGATCACCAAGGTGCCAGTAGGATTGCCATCGTACGGTGTCAGGGTGATTGGCCCGGTGAAGGTATTGACGCCACTGAGGCTGACCCAACTCGTGGATCCCGTCTGCGTCCTAAAAGTAACTGCCAGCGCGGTGGGGCTGCCGTCGGAGGAATCGGCGATGGCTCCGGTGAAAATCATGGCCTCACGGTCGCCATTACCATTGTTACCTGTGAATAGAGCGAGCGTCTTTGCGCCCGTCCCGGTGGCGGTCACGTTGCTGAACGTCAGGCTGGTGTCGTTGTCATTGAATCTTACCGACACCGTTCCGGGACCGGTGCCGGCGAGATTGAGCGGACGGTCGGTGGCTTGGTTAAAACGTGGGTTGCTGCCATTATTCTGCAGGGTGACGCCGTTGTAGAGGTCAATGGTGGCGTTGGCCCCGGTGGGCGCCCCAAACACGCCAGGGACGCCAGCGTTCGAGAGGTAGTTGGGACCCAATCCGCTCACCAGCGTGCCTCCCCGGACGATCGTCTTGCCGGTGTAGGTGTTCGTGGTAGCGGTCGCGTTACCGATCGTGAGCGTGCCGCCGCCGGACTTGGTGAGCGATCCCGAACCGGCAATCGGCCCGCCGACGAAGGTAATGGTGCCGTTTGTGGCACTGACGGTGGTGGAAAGGGGATCCATGTCGGGCCAGACGTTAATGATGGGGTTGCCCGTCGCATCGTTGAAAACCACAGTATCACCATTGGCAAATACCAGGGACGGAGTACCGGAGAAGTACCCGGTCCAATTGGGGGTGCCGGTATCCCAGTCACCGCCGCCGCCTGCGCTCCAAAGGAGCTTCTCAGGAACGGCGGTGACGGTTACGCGATAGTTGTTGGTGATGAGTGAATCCGAGGAAGAAACGACGTAATGTACCGGACCGAGGCTGAAGTCCGTGGGAGAGCCCGAAGCAATAGGGCACGTCGCCCCGTAGGAGGTCGTGTAGGTGGGCGCGAGGGTCGTCAGATCCGTGCCGATTAGCACTTCCCAGGCGATGTTCGTTCCGTTAATGGTGGCGCCCGGGCCGAAGGTAATCATGTTCGCTTCAACGACCAGATTCCAAGTGAGTCGAATGTTGGCTGCCACGGCATTAACAAATCCAGCCAACTGAATGTAGTAGGTGGTGCCGGCGTTCACCGGCAGGGTCATGGTTTCAGCAAGCCCAGTATCTTGCGGTGTGGTGCCAAGCGGCGTGAGTGCATCCACCGAAGCCCCGGTATAGATGCCAAGTATTGCATCCCATTCACCACCACCGGAAGCCGTTGAGCCCAAGGTGCCGACGGTGAGAACGCCGTCTGTCGTGCAGGTCCATTTGAACCAGACCGTGTCGGAAGCCCCAGGATTGGGTTCGTTAGCTTCCAAGGTGGCATCGAGATTGTCGGTGCCGGTCTGAGTGCCAGTGCGACCCGGCAGATTAATGGCATCGGCAAAGTTGTCGTTCGCCGGGGCGGCGTTCGCAGTCAGCCCCGATCCAACAACCACTGCCGCACTCGCCGCCAAACCGAGGGTGAGCCGTTTCAGGGCACCTCTTGTACCCTTGATGGTGAGTAGTGATTCAAGTTTCTTCATAGATGTGTTATTTGTTTATTCGTTTGTTAGTTTTGTTAGTTATTCGTTTGTCTGTCACTACTGCTGTTTGTTGTGTGTTAGTTCACCGACTGCTACTACCTGACGCTTGCGCGTCTCTGTTCAGTTGCCAAGCCGGCTTTCGACCGGTGGAATGCCGCGTCGCGACGCCCCGCCGAGCACGTTCGCGCTCGGCAGGACCGTCCCGACACATTTGCACTCCGGCGCACGCAGTATCCGCGACACCATATTTTCGGCAACATTTATTTTTCGCCCACCATTTTG
>CAINDV010000907.1 GCA_903847485.1 uncultured Verrucomicrobiota bacterium | reverse complement strand
TTTGGACACAAAGTACGATGAGAGCATGGGCGGAACCTAAGAATCTCTACAACGGCACTTCGGCCGCTCTTACGACCGCAAAAAAGTTCGTAACAGGTAAAGGTGTGGGCTTTGCCTTGGACATGGTGTTCTTCGGCAAAGATTTTCCCGTAGGGATGCCAGAAGTCGGTGGCAAACACGATATGTGCGGCGTGAGGAAGTTGCGCATCAAACCGCTCCGCCGTTGCGATTCCACGATCCCCCAGCGACCAGCCAAGGACGCACTTGGAACCACGATCAATAGCCCACCAGAGCCAACAAGCCTCTTTTTTTGAGGCATAGGTCCACAGTTCGTCCGCCTCCACCCATGCCACTTTTTCGGCCGGCGTCGCTTGCAGCACCTTGCCGCAGACCTCTGCTTTCACCCAATTGGTAATCGAGTTGTGGCTAACTCCCAGGAGTCGTTCGGTCGCTCGCTGACCAACGCCTTCCATATACTGGGCCAAGGCGGCTTCTCGCTTTGCGGGGTCCACCAAACGATGGTCTCTTTCGCCAAAGATTTTTTGGCATTTTGGGCAGCGCCAGCGTTGGTGTCCGTGGCGGGAAGTTCCGTTCTTCGCAACACTGGCAGTTTGGCAGTGTGGACAGTCCATGTCCGGAGTGTGCGGGCCACGGCCGAGTAAAGCAATACCTATTTAGCAATCCTCTTCATGCTATCTTACTTCGGTTGGGGCGGTTCTTCGCGCAGGGCGCAGGAGAGACGACCTGCCAGCCTTCGGCTTTGAGGCGTTCTGTGTCCTCACGAAGCTGCTCGAACATTTTGTGGATGTCGTAGCCACACTCGCGGGCGTGTTCCTCCCGGAGGCGGTAGATGTCTTCGAGGATTTCGTTGTATTTCATGTTTTATTCCTCCATCAGCTCGGTTGGGGTGCAAATCACCGGGCAGGTCAGCCCGCAAGCGAGGCAGGCGCGTTCAATGCGACGCTCCAAAGCCCGGTTGTTGATGTGCCGACAGTTCCATGTGAGCAGAAAGTCCATGCTGTGCGCCGCCGCAAAGCCCAGGTGGCCTGAAAGGATCGGGCTTGCCGTTTGCTTTCATCCTGAATTCGGCAGTTGGAAATAGAACAACGAAGAAACCAAGCAACCAAGACCGGGTGGGTGACAAATAACCGGGGCGTGACCGGCTTCACCTGCCGAGGGAATGGTATTGAGGGAGGCAAACTGTGAGCTTGGCATAGTTACTCGGTCTTTGTGTCTTGGTTCCTTTGTTGTTTAACTGCCGTCCCTAGGTTCATAGGTTTGCTTTTCCAGCGTGTGGAACGCGCCCGGCAACTGCTCGCCGAACCCGGCGGGCATAACTTCACCACCATTGCGGCGGCCTGCGGCTTCACCGAACCGCGTCCCCTGCGGGCGGCCCTTCAACACATGACCGGCCAAAGCCCCGCCGCCTACCGCCGTAAGTTGGTCGAGGCGATGTTTACTCATAGCCGGTGAGTTTGTGGAGTAATGACTCCCTGCCCGCGTCGCCATTCCGCACGGATAACTTCTCCGAAGCGCACCGCGCCGAAGTAAGACACTGCGGTTAGGCTGGGTCATCACCGAAGCGCAGTTGCCGCAGTTGCGCCACCGACGCGCTGCCCGTCGTGCCGAGTTGATGCACCACGATGGACGCGGCCAGGTTGGCGAGTTCCATAGCCTCGCGCACTGTGGCCCCGGCCGCCAGCGCCGTCGTAAGATTCGCCGAGACGGCGTCGCCAGCCCCGACAATGTCAATCTCTCCGCGCACCGTCAGCGCGGGCAGATGCTCCGCTTGTCCGTCCGGCGAAGCGCCGACGATGCCCCGCTCAGCCAGAGTTACAAACACCGGACGGCCATTCCGACGGGCCAGACCCACGGCGGCCGCCGCAATGTCGGTCACGGCGGAATAAGATTGGGTGCCGGTGAGCGCCGCCAGCTCCGCAGCATTCATCTTTAAGACAACCGGCGGAAAACCCCGCAGGCTGTGGCGGTTGTCGGCCAGGATTAACCGTGCCGGCTTAGCTCGCGCAATGGTGCTGAGCGTCGCGAGTACGCCGGCCGTCAGCACGCCGGTCTCCGGTTCGTCCACCTGACCCAACAAAACGAGGGCGTCCACTTCGTTCGCCACCGAAGTCACTGCGGCACTCAAGCGCCCGGCCAGCGCCAGCGGCGTGGGCGTCCAGTTCTTCTGATCTAATCGGTTCAACTCGCGCGGCGACTTACCCAGCTCCATGACCAGCGGTTTGCAATAGGTGAAGGTGTGCCGGTCGCTCGTTTGAAGGAAGTAATCCAGGCGCACGCCCGGTTGCGCGGCCAGCGCACGGCATAACTCGTAACCTTCGCCATCCTCACCCGCGAAACCCATGGGGTAAAGCGTGCTCACGCCGAGCGCGCTAAGGTTGTTCAACACCGTTCCCGCACCGCCGGGTTGGGCGCGGACCTTAGTCACGTTATATACGGGCAGACTGGTTTCAATCGAAGTCTCTGTCCGTGCGGGGTCAATCTCCAGATAGCGATCCAGACAGAAATCACCGACGATAGCGACGCGGAGCCGGGGGTATTGGCGCGTGATGGCTTCGAAACGATCGGCGATCACAGTCGTCAGGTTGTCAAAATGCGATCCAACAACGGCGCGGCATCGCGATAGTCGGGAATGACAATATCCGCGCCAACTCCGAGTAAACGCTGGCGCTTCCATTCGTCAAAGCGACCGGAGCCGTTGTGCGCTTCATCACTCGCCACCGCCACTGCCAGGCCGCCGAGCTCTTTGGTGTTTTGAATCTCCACATAACCGTCGCCGAAGGAGAGTAGTTGGGCACCCGGAATATGGTTCTCTCGCAGAATTCGCTCGATCACCATCCTTTTGGAAAACTGCTGGTAGTTATCCTGCGCGCCATAGATATGCCGGCCGAAATAGTCAGCCACGCCCAGCAACGCCGCCTCCGTTTTCACGAACTCTTCATCCGTGCCGCTGGCCAGATAAAGCGTCAAGCCCCGCCACTGTAGCATTTCCAAAAGCGCGCGCGCCCCAAAGACGAGGAGATCGTCTGCACGCAATGCTCCGCTCCGCAGCCCGTCGGTGCGATGACCGATGCGTTCCACAAGGCGGCGCAGGTATTCGTGCTTATACCAGAGCGGCTCGCGCGGAGTGCCGCCGCGCTCCTTGATGCGCTCGGCCAACTGCATCATCTGGTAGATCGTCTGCTTGCCGTTCAGGCGCATGATGTCATCGAGACACAGTTGCCGGCGGGCCGCGGCGGTCTCCCCCGGCACCGCCGGCAATAGCTCGACAAACATCGGCACCATGACATCCGGCCAGCCTTCGCGAATAAGAGATAAGGTGCCGTCGAAATCGAAGAGGACATGACTAAGTTGTGGACGCGCCGCAAAGGCCGGCGTGAACTCCACCCGACCAATGAAAGCACTGGCAGCCGCCCGATTCATTGGACCCATTCGGGATGTTCCATGAACGCATAACACGCCATGTGGCAGATGCCCATCTGCGCGTCTTCCACCCGTCCATAATGCGTGTCGTTGATGACAATCACTTGCTCGGCAATTTCCGCCATCCGCCCGCGCTTGGCCCCGACGAGCGCGACGGAGTGCAAGCCGTTTTGCTTGGCCCACTCCAAGGCTTTTACCAAATTCGGTGAGTTACCACTCACGCTCAGGGTAAGAACTAAGTCCCCCGGTTGGGCATAAGTGCGCAGTTGGCGGACAAACACCTCGTCATAGGCGTAGTCGTTTGCCAGCGCCGTCATCCAACTGACATTGTCGTTCAGCGAGAGCACGCGAAAGCATTGGCCCACCTTGTCGGAAGCACCTTTGCCGAGGTCCGTGGCAAAATGCGAGGCGTTCGCGGCGCTGCCGCCGTTGCCGCACACAAATATCTGGCGGTCCTCCTGGTGCGCCACCCGCAGCTCCTGGACAAGCTGCGCAACGGCGTCCGGGGGGATGGAATCGAGCGCCTCTTTCTGCGCCCGGACATAATCAGCAATCCATTGGTTCATAGGGGCGGGATAATAGCGATGGGACAGCGCCTGTCATGGAAATTCACTCCGGCCGTGCCGATCAGTGGTTCGCGCGGGCCAAAAGCAGCGCGCCGACCGGCACGGCGTCTTCTCCCAAAGCGGCGAGCCGGATTTCCGGGCCAGGCTGGAACGCATCCATCGTGAAACCCGCCAGTGCGGCGGCGACGGCGACCCGCAGCGGTTCGCCCACGCCAGACAATCCGCCGCCAAGGATGATGACTTGCGGATGAAACAAATGCACGACATGCGAAAGTCCGAACGCCAAATCTTCGGCCACCTCGCGCAGAATTCGCGCCGCCGCCGCATCGCCCTGTCCCAGTGCGGCGGCCAGGTGTCGGGCTTCGCCGCCGGCTGTGTTGCCTGCCAGCCGCGCCAGCACGCCTGTCGGTTCTTTTAGGTTCAAATCCCGGATCCGGGCGTCCACCGCCCAACCGGCACAGCGCGCTTCGAGCGTCGTCCCACAGCGGTCTAATAGGAGGTGTCCTATTTCCGCTTCGCCCGGCGGCGCGCCATGATAAATCTTTCCCTCAGTCACCAGTCCGCCCCCCACGCCGCTGCCCAGAGTTACATAGCCGACGGGATTCAAACCTATCCCGGCCCCGCACAGCGATTCCCCCAAAGCGGCCACATTCGCGTCGTTATCCACCAAGACGGGCGTGCCGGTCTGCGCCCGCAACCAATCGGCCAAAGGAAACTCCGACCAACCCGCGAGTTGGTGGGAGCGATTAGTCCTTCCCGTCCGCCAGTCCACCGGCCCACCGAAGCCGACGCCGACGGCTTCGATGCTTCGATCCGTCAGCAACTCGGGAAGCGTGCGCTCGATTTGGCGCCGGACACCCTCAGCGCCCTCAGCGGGTGCCACCCCGAGCCGGCGACGCGCATGAATTCGACCAGTCGCGTCGCCGCAAACGAGTTGCAACTTGGTGCCGCCGATTTCAATGCCAAGCAATAGCTTCGAGTCTGACATACGGGCAGCAATTTTTATGGTTCGACTGCGTTTGACAATCTCATTCGGAAATCCGGGCGACATTGGTGCCAGTCGGTGAGGCCTTCGAAAAGGCGACCTATGCGGGCGAGTTCGTCGGGCAGATGCAGACATTCGGGGGGCTGGGCAGAGGCCACGGCCGGCAAGGCTTCCGGCAGGTTGCGGCCGCGCAAGACGGTGCGGGCACCGGGACGCAGTTCGCGCACCCAGAGTTACTTGGGATGGTCGTGGCGCAGGTAGAAATCTTGGTGGACACGCCGGCCGCCAGCGGTGTGACCGAGCAACGTCCAGCCGCCTGTCTGCCGGGTGGCACAGGCAGGCAGGCCTTGTAGCAGGTGCCCTGAAACTGCTGCGGATCAACAAAACTCTCGGCCCCCAGCACCGGGTGTTGATGGAACTGGGGCCAAGCTAGAAGCTAGAAGTTAGAAGTTATGAGGAACCCTGTCTATGAAATGCCTATAAGTATTGCGCCATAAGGGGGCGTAGGAGGGCTAGCCCTAAAACAAGTGCGATATCGCGCATCTGTTAGAATAGGAACATATGCAAGGTGCGTCTGTATTGGTTGCAACCCGGGGCAAAGTCATTCCGCCCTCCTAGCTTCAACCGGTTAGTGCTGGCGGGCCGGAAGCCACTAGGAGCACGGAACCCCACGGGCGAGGTGGGTTCAGCAAGCAGGCCAAAACCACGGTTGCGTCGCCACGCCGGAGCCGTGAGCGCTTGCCGAGGGAACCCGAGGAAAAACCACCGGGGTTCAGGGAGCGACTGGAGCCATAGTGCCGCAGACAACCGAAATAACTTGTGGCTCCCGAGCGTGCGGGTGTACTGCGCTTGTTTTAGGGCTAGGATGTGCTCAATCGCGCCGGGTGGGAGGCCCGCCTGGAACCCAGCACGCTGGGCGAGGTGGCGTTGGCCTGCCAACAGTTGGCGCGGTTGCAGCCGGGCGATGTGGCGACCAATG
>CAINDV010000906.1 GCA_903847485.1 uncultured Verrucomicrobiota bacterium | reverse complement strand
GGGCGAGGCTCCTGCCGAACCTCAACGACAGCGGTAATGAGCCTACCGGACGGCTCGGCAGGAGCCTCGCCCTACCACGCCAGGCGTTTCCATACACGCTCTAACCAGGAATTCAGTGGATTTCGTGCTTCGTGCTTCGTCATTCATTCGTCATTCGCCATTCACACTTAGGCGGAAGTTTCAAACAAACTCGGCGCGGCGGCCCGGGCCAGAGCAGTCGTGCGCGCGAGGATTTCCGCGCCTGACTCGGCGCTCAGGGCGAAGGCGGCGAGCGTTTGGAGATCGCCTTGTTCGAGTCGGCGGATGAGGAATTTAATGTGCGGCAGCAGGCTGGGTGCGACGCTCAGTTCATCTACCCCTAGACCGAGGAGCAGCGGCACCAGGGCGGGATCGCTGGCGACCTCGCCACAGACGCCGACCCAGATGCCATGCTGGTGCGCGGCCTCGACGGTCATGCGGATGAGCCGGACGATGGCCGGGTGGGTGGGTTCGTAAAGGTGGGCGACGCGGTCGTTGGTGCGGTCAGCGGCGAGGGTGTACTGGATGAGGTCGTTGGAGCCGATGCTGAAGAAGGCGAGGCGTTTGGCCAGTGCGACGGCGACGAGGGCGGCGGAAGGCGTTTCGATCATCGCGCCGATGGGCAGGGCATCATTGCAGGGGACGCCTTCCTGGTGGAGTTCGTCACGGCATTGCTCCAGGAAGGCGTTGGCACGGGTGAGTTCGTCCAGGCCAGAGATCATGGGATACATCATGCGCACGTTGCCCTCGACGCTGGCGCGGAGGATGGCGCGGAGTTGGGTGCGGAAGATGTCTTTTTGTTCGAGGCAGAAGCGGATGGCACGCCAGCCGAGGAAGGGGTTCATCTCGGGGGCGACTTGGAGGTGGGAAAGGAATTTGTCACCGCCGAGATCAAGCGTGCGGATGATGACGGGCTGCGGTCGGCAGGCGACAGCCACGGCGCGATAGGCCGCGAACTGCTCTTCCTCTGTGGGCAGGCTGGTGCGCTCAATGAAAAGGTACTCGGTGCGGAACAGTCCGACGCCCTCGGCCCCGCAAGCGACCACGGCTGCGGTGTCCTGGGGATGCTCAATGTTGGCGGAAAGCGTCACGCGCCGTCCGTCCAAGGTGACGGCGTGCAGATCATGCACCTCGAGGAAAGTCTCTTCCAGCGTGGCTTTCTGGCGCACCAACTGTCCATATTCAAACAGGGTCTGGTCGGTTGGATTGAGGATGAGGACGCCGCTGTAGCCATCCAGCAGGACGTAGTCGCCCGCGTGCAGCACTTGCGAAGCGGTGTGCAACCCGACGACCGCCGGGATGCCGAGCGAGCGGGCCATGATGGCGGTGTGCGAGGTCTTGCCGCCGATGTCGGTGGCGAAGCCGAGGACGATTTGCTTGTTGAGCTGCGCCGTGGTGGAGGGGCTGAGATCGTGCGCCACGATGAGGCACGGTTCGGTGAGGGTGCGGACGTCCACTTCGTCGCGCCGGCCCAGGAGGTGGTTGAGGAGGCGCGACGTCACGTCGCGGATGTCGGCGACGCGTTCCCGGAGAAAGTCGTCCTGCACCTGGGAAAAAGCCGCGACGTAATTCACGGCGACGGTGTGGCAGGCGAATTCCGCGCCGACGTGCTCCTCGCGGACGAGGCGGGTGATTTCCCCCAGCAAGACGGGATCGTCAAGCACCAGCAAGTGGGCGTCGAATATCCCGGCTTCCTTCATGCCGAGCTGGGTGGTGACATGCCGGTGAACTTCCTGGACTTCGCGGCGGGTTTGAATGATGGCCTGCTCGAAGCGGGCGATCTCCCCCGGCACCTCAGCCAGGGCGATCTCCCGGCGTGGGACGGTGCCGGAAGGACGTCCGAGCACAACTATCCGGCCGCGGCAAATCCCGTCCGAGACGGTGATTCCCCGGAACAGGCGTTCGCCAATGCGCGGCAGGTCAGGCATAACCAAGACTTAGCCGCTCACGCCGGTTTTGAAAAGACTTCTTTCGAGAAAACCGCCACCTGGCCCGGGTGATTCGTCTGGTCTGGCGGACGGGAAGCGCTGCCGGTGGGGCACGGCGGCGCGAGTGCAGCCGGAGGTGCGCCTGCGGCCGCGCTACCGAGTCCGGGCTGGCTGGCCGAGCGCGGGTGCGCCCGGCGGAGGCGAGACGTGGGGTTGGGCCAGTTGGAACCGCGCCGCGTCCAGAGCGTCGAGTTGCCGGATGGCGTTGCGGAGCACACGGTTGAACATGAAACGGTTCATGCGCTGCGGCGGCGGCGCATGGCTGTTGCGAAACAATTGGTGCCGGTAGTCTTCCAGCGTGCGAATGTAGTTCCCGACGAGCGGGGCGACTTCCGGCGCGGCGCGCAGCGGCAGCGATTGGAGCTGCTGAATTTTGCCGGGCAGCAGCTCAAGCTGACGGGCCTCGTCAGCTTGTTGTAGGAAGGCCTGGAGCGGGATGGTCGCGCGCGGCCCAGGATTGTTCGTCCCGACTTGCCGCTGGACGGCGACAGGCAGGGCTTCCTCAAGTTTATTCAGGCTGGCGGCCACGCCCCAAGTGACCGAAACCCCGCGCTCCGGGAAACCTAGGCGATGCAGCTCCCACCATTTATCCACGTCCAGCAGCCGCGCGAAGTGGGATGGGAACGTCTGGAGCAACGCGGCCTGCCAGTTACGACATTGTCCCAAGCGATCCAGCATGGCACCCAGGCTGGCCCGGCCGTTGCGCAAGAGCAGCAGTTCATGGACGAACAACTGCGAGCTGTACCGGAAGGCCGACGCGGTTTCGTCCACGAACGCTTCTGGTGCGGGCCGGCAAAGTTCGTCGAACGTGAGCGGCGTGCGGCCGTCGGTAAAGAACGTTTGCGCGGCGGACAGCGTGGGTGTGCGGCGGTCCTGCCGGGAGGTTTGGCGCACGTTGAGGCTGTTGACAAGTGTGTCCGGGGGACGCACCACGAGGTCCAAGGCGCGGTCGGAGAGGAGTTCCTGCGCCAGGCCGTCAACCAGCCAGGCAGGCACATCGGTGGCTTCGCCGGCTCGAAAGCGGTGGGCGCGCTCGGCGATCAGGACGCTCACGACTGCACGGACGAATTTCGTCGGCTCGACTGCGTCGGGCAGATCCAGGCGGTAGGTCCAGCCATCGGTGAAACGGGTTTGAGTAACCTGGCAGCCGTCCTCCGGGCGGCGAATCGGCCGGAGGCTGACAAATATCCGGCCTTGCCAGCGGTCGCGGCAGTCGAGACGTTCCAGCAGCGCCTCCTTGATGCGCTCACAGGAGACGGCCGCCAGCGGCGGAGTGAGGCGGATCCAGTTGGTGGCGGCGGAGCGCCGCAGGTTATCCGAGAGCGGATACGGTTGCGCCAAACCTTGGATCAAGAATTGACCCGAGTGGCTGCGGGCGGTCACTGGCTGCACGAGTCTGCTTTGCGCCCAAGCGCTGTGGGCCAGGAGCAGCAAGGCAAGACCGGCGCAGATGGCGCTCCGCTGCAAGGTGGCTCGGGGAAGCAGCTTCACAGGACCAACCGGCGTCTGGGCTTCAAGGTTTATCGGCCTTGGTTTTGGCCGGTGGGGTCGCGGGCGACGGGGTGTCAGACTTGCCGCCGCCGGTGCCGCTGGCCGCCGGCATCGGCGTCGGTGTGGCGACTGGCGTGGTGGCGGGCGTGGCGGCGGGCGTGACGGCGGGCGTGGCGGAATCGGACTTGGCCGACTTCTTGTAACCCTCGCTCCGATAGTCGGTGGTGTAGAAACCATTGCCTTTGAACAGCAGCCCGCCGCCGACGCTGATGGCCCGCTTGACCTTGCCCCGTCCCCACTTCTTCTGGCCGCACAGGGCCTTGGGGCAAACCGTCAGGGCTTGGTCGAGGATGGACTGAGACGTTTCAAAGGTGTGTCTGCATTTCTCGCAGACGTATTCGTAAGTTGGCATAGAATGGGGGAACGAAGATTCAACAAGCGCAGTTCAAAACCGGAGGAACACACCGATGACAGTTAGCTCGATCCGGTTTGTTAAGCCTTTGAACTAGTGAGGGCATAGACAATTCCAATGACTAGCGGCAGGAGCAACAAGAACCAACCTGCAATGCAGACTGCCAAACCCGGCGTCGGGGCCGTAATGGATCCGTGCCAAGCTGGGCCAATATAGCCGCCCATCGCATCCGAAAACCAGATGCACGCGAGAGGCAGAATAACGAATGTGGCAATTATGAAACCTGCCCCTGCGCCACGCCCACAATATGCCGCGACGATGTAAACCACAGCAAGTGAGGCTGACAGGATTCTATTCCAGCTTATGGCCATGAAACTCCGAACATGTACTAAGCCGCATACCGCCCAGCACATCGGCCATGAACGTGAACAGCCACCGGCGTGTCCGTTGGTGCGAGAGTCAGGCATCACCACGCTCATCGGCCTTCTTCCTGAGCAGCTTGGCAACCTGCACCGCCGTCACCAAGAGCAACGAAAACGCCATAACCGCTGTGCCAAGAAATATGCCCCAAATCATGCCGCCGGCGGCGGCATACCTCGGCAAACCCGTCCCCACTTCGTGTGAGAAAAGTCCCTTGACTAAGTCAGGCGAAACAAAAGACACGCCGCACGCAAACAAACCTCCCAGCACCGAAGACGCCAGCGCACCGGCGACGATGTAGAGAAAATATCGCAAGAACGTCATAAGTTCGCGCCGCCCAACGATGGAAAAATCGCGTGGATGGCTGCGGGGCAGGTTTTAGCGGGGCGGAGCGTTGGTAGCTGACTTGGGCAAGGGCGGGATCACCCGCACACTGCCATCGGAGCCGACCTCGACATTGAGGTCGTAATTGGTCCCGGAGAGCACTGCCTTCTTTGGTGTGGGCTTAATCATCAGCAGTTCGGCACCCTTGCGGTCGGGATCGGCAGAGATTCCTCTGCGAGTCCATTCGAGGCGGCGGCTGACGGCAAGTTCTCCCTTCAGCCTCTTGAGCTGCTCCCTGACCATCTCGAGGTCATTGAACTTCTTCTCCAGATCGGCCTTGTCACTCATGAGCCGCTTGAGTTCGCCTTCGAGGAAAGCCTTGTCCCCTTCGGCGGCGGTCAGCTTGCGGCGGGTCTCCGTGATCTGGGTGTCCAATGCGATGAGGGCATTCGTCAATTCCGCGGCGCGGCGGTCCAGGCTCAGATTCTGGGCCTCGAGGTCGGTGATCCTGGCCTCGCGCCGGGCGATTTCTGCCTCGCTGGTTTTGCGGACGGTCTCCAGGTCCGTCCGTGTCTGCGCGAGGTCGCCGGTAGTGCGCCACAGATCGTTGGTCAGTTCTTGGAGCGCGGCCGTGCGCTTGGCGACATCTTTTTCCAGGTTGGAAATCACGCCGCGCGCATCGTCCAGCTTCACGCTGGCGTCCTTCAAACTGTTGGAATAGGAAAGGATAGCAGATCCATCCTGCTGCTGACGGACTTCGACGCCCCGATTGCGCACCCACAAGGTGACAACCAAAGCCAACACCAGAGCGATTAAGGCAATATAGCCTGCGGCCGGTTTCATAGTGCCCCAAAGATGCAGATCGCAGGCCGGTTTGGCAAGTCCAGTCTCCACCACTCGTTACCTGCGATTTGACTCAAAAAGATTGTTACCGAAGGCGGGGTGTGGGCTGACTGGGTCGGCCCCTGTAAGCTCAAAATGGGTGTTACCCAAATATGAACCCCCACATGAGTGAAAAAACACGTCAAGAAGTGCTGGCCCAAAAGCG
>CAINDV010000905.1 GCA_903847485.1 uncultured Verrucomicrobiota bacterium | reverse complement strand
GGGCGAGGCTCCTGCCGAGCCTCAGCGACAGCGGCAATATTCCTACCGGGCGGCTCGGCAGGAGCCGAGCCCTACCACGCCGGGCGTTTTCATACACGCTCTAAGAACTTGACATCTTTAACTATGAATTCACACATCTCTCTGTTGATGGTCGCTTTGACGGCGTTTTCCACCAGTGTCCTGCTGGGGGCAGAACCCGTGCCCAACCCTTCCTTCGAGGTAGCCGACGGCCTGTTCCCGCGGGGTTGGCACCAAGAGCGGTGGGGCGGCGAAGGCACTTCCGCGTACGCCGACGTCGGCCACACCGGAAACCATAGCGTCCAGCTTGCTTCCGACACGGGGGCGGACATCAGTTGGTCGACGACGGTGCCGGTCGTGCCGTTCGCCCGCTACCGGCTCACCGGCTGGATCAGGACCGAGGACGTCAAGGTCGCTGGCGGCAGAGGTGCGCTGATCAATCTGCACAACCTTCAGCCGGCCGCCACCAAAGCAGTGACTGGCAGCGCTGATTGGACCCGGGTCGAGACTGAATTCGATGCGGCGGACAACAGCAGCGTGCAGATCAACTGCCTGCTTGGCGGGTGGGGCTTGGCCACCGGCAAGGCGTGGTTCGACGACTTGGGCTTGGAGAAGATCGGTGAGCGCACGCCGCCCACTACTGGGATAACGATTGACGCGGGCAACATAGGCGAGCCGATGTCTCCGCACATCTACAGTCAGTTCATCGAGCACTTGGGCCGGTGCATCTATGGCGGCATCTGGGCCGAGATGCTTGAAGACCGCAAGTTCCATTACCCCATCACCTCCGAATTCAAGCCGTATCGCTCGTTGGTGAACACTCCTTTTCCCGTTGTGGGCGCTTCGCCCTGGCAAATCCTGGGGGGCGGCGACGCCGTTACGATGAGCACCAACCGGCCCTTTGTCGGCCGGCACACACCGGTCATCCAGGCCGGCACCAGCATCCGTCAGGGCGACCTTGGCGTCACGCGGGGAAAGCGCTACGCGGGTTACATATGGCTGAAATCTGCCGCCGCCGGAACCGCACATGTTAATCTTGAACTCACTTGGGGTGAAAGTGAGGCCAGCCGCAAATCCGTTAGTTTGGACAGCATCGAGACCGAGTATCGCCGCTATCCGTTTGAGTTCCAAGCCGGCGCCACCACGGACAAAGCAGCATTTGCTATCTTGGTCAAGAGTGGCGCCGTGCTGGTAGGCACGGTTTCAATTATGCCGGCCGACAACGTGGACGGGATGCGCGCGGATACGCTCGCGCTTCTCAGGGATCTCCAAGCCCCCATATATCGTTGGCCCGGTGGCAATTTCGTGAGCGGCTATGATTGGCGGGATGGCATTGGCGACCGCGATCACCGGCCGCCGCGGACTAACCCGGCCTGGACCGGCGTTGAGCACAATGACTTTGGCATGAGTGAGTTTATCCGTTTCTGCCAGCTCGTGAAAGCGGAGCCTTGGATCACGGTCAACACTGGCTTCGGGGACGCCCATTCTGCTGCGGCGCAGCTCGAATACTGCAATGGATCGGCGGATACTCTGTGGGGTGGCCGCCGCGCAAAGAACGGCGTTACTCAGCCGTTTGGCGTGAGGTACTGGGGTATCGGGAACGAGATGTGGGGAGCGTGGCAGCTTGGCTATATGGCCCTCAATCAGTACGTGCTCAAGCAGAACTGGGTCGTGGATACGATGCGGGCTGTGGATCCGACGATCATCTGCATCGCTTCGGGCAATGCCGGGACCTGGAGCACCGGGCTGCTGAAAGGCAGCGCGGACCACATGAACTTCATCGCCGAGCATTTCTATTGTCAGGAACGCCCCGGTCTGGTGGCCCACATGCGCCAAATTCCCGATAACATCCGGCGCAAGGCCGAGTTCCATCGCCAGGCGCGGCAAGACTTGCCCGCACTCAAGGGCAAAGACATCCGGGTGGCTATGACGGAGTGGAACTACTGGTATGGCCCGCATGCGTTCGGCGAGTTAGGCACCCGTTACTTCCTCAAGGATGCTCTCGGTATCGCCGCTGGCGTGCATGAATATGCCCGGCAGAGCGACATCATTGGCTCTGCCTTCTACGCCCAGACCGTCAACGTCATTGGTGCCATCAAGGTGAGTCGCCGCAATGCCGCATTTGAAAGCACCGGCCTGGTGTTGAAGCTCTACCGCCAGCACTTCGGGGAACTGCCGGTAACAACAGAAGCCACTGGCCCCCTCGACGCCCAGGCCGCTTGGAGTCACGACCGCAAAACTCTCACGATTGGCGTGGTCAACGCTTCCCTGGATCAGATGCAAATCCCACTAGCCCTGCGCGGCGCGAAGCTCAAGGGCACCGGCACCCGCTGGCAGATAGCCGGCAACGACCCGATGGTCTATAACGACCCCGATCAGCCACCCCGGCTGGTCATCGAGGAAGCCTCCGTCAGCGATCTTAGCGACCGCCTTCCCGCAGCCCCCTGTAGCGTTACACTTTATGCGCTCGACGTGGAATAACTCCGGTATCGTCATCCTCTCTGCCAGTCTCGCCTTCGCCGCCAATGCCGCTGAACCGGACGGCTGGTCGGTCAAGCCCGTTGTGCCAAGCGCGCAGCAGTTATTCCCACAGGGCGACGTTCGCCTGTTGGAAGGGCCGTTCAAAACCATGCAAGACGTGGACCACGCCTATCTCATGCGCCTGGAGCCGGATCGCTTGCTGGCACAGTTCCGTGTCGAAGCCGGGCTGGAGCCTAAAGCGAAGCCCTACGGCGGATGGGAGTCGCCGGCCCAGCCGGGGAAGACTTGGTCGCTTGCTGGTCATAGCCTTGGTCACTATCTCAGCGCCCTGAGCCTGATGTATCGCGTGACCGACGACTATCGCCTCAAAGAGCGCGTTGCCTATCTCACCAAGGGACTCAAGGAATGCCAGGAGAAACGCGGTGATGGCTCGTTGGTCGCGTTCCCCTACGCCCGCGAGCTGGAGGCCGATATTCGCAGCAACAAAGTGGAGACAGTTGACAAGTACTGGGCGCCATTCTACACCATCCACAAGGAGTTAGCCGGCCTGCGTGACGCCTGGCTCTGGTGTGGTGATACCACCGCCCGCGCAGTGTTGGTGGGCTTGGCGGACTGGTGCGGCTCTCTCGTGAAGGATCTCCCTGACGAACGCCGGGAACGTCTGTTGAACATGGAGCATGGCGGTATGGCGGAAGTGCTGGCGGATGTCTATGCCATCACCGGCGACACGAAATACCTCGAGTACGCCCGCCTTTACTCTCACCACGCGCTCTTGGACCCGCTGGCCGACGGCAAAGATAATCTGACCGGCAAGCACGCCAATACCCAGGTCCCTAAGTTCATTGGCTTCCAGCGCATCCACGAGTTGTCCGGCGACGCGCGGGCCGGAGCGGCCGCCGCTTTCTTCTGGCAAACTGTCGTCAAAGACCGCACTTGGGTCAATGGCGGCAACAGCATTCACGAGCATTTCCCTGAGCCGAAAGATATGGGCAAGTTAATTCCCGATGACGGTGGGCCGGAGACCTGCAACACCTATAACATGCTTAAGCTTACCGAGGCGCTCTACCGCGAGAAGCCGGGCGCAGCCTACGTGGATTACTACGAGAACGCCCTCTTCAATCACATTCTCGCCTCGCAGGCACCATTGGTAGGTGCCGGCGCGTTTGTCTATTACACGCCGCTGCGCCCGGATTTCGGCCGCGCTTACGGCACAGACTTCACCTGCTTCTGGTGCTGCACTGGGACGGGAATGGAGAACCACGCCCGCTATGGAGAGTTCATCTATTCGCACGATGCAAGCGCTCTCACGGTGAACCTCTTCGTGGCCTCGGAATTGAACTGGCGGGAGCGTGGCGTGGCACTGCGGCAGGAGACTCGGTTCCCCGACGAAGCTGGGAGCGCCTTGGTGTTCACCGCAGCTCCAACCGAAGCCCTGACGCTGCGTATCCGCCACCCGTTCTGGCTGGTTGGCCAAAGTCTAAGCCTGACCGTCAACAATCAAGCAGTCAATATCACTTCACAGCCCGGCGGCTATGCGGAACTGACGCGCCATTGGCAGGCAGGAGACCGGGTGAAGATCGAGTTACCCATGAAGATCCGCGTAGTACGCCAGGAGAAGGTGCCGGGTTGGGTCTCCTTCTTCTATGGCCCCATTCTTTTGGTAGGTGAGTTGGGCGCTGAAGGCACTACACAGTCCGATTACATCGGGCGCTACACGCCGATCAAGGCGTTGCGACCGCTGGCCAAGGCGCCGGTGATCCTCGCCAGTCACGACGAGGATATGGTGGCTCGCGTTACACCTATCCCAGGCAGACCAAGCGCCTTCCAGACCTCAGGGTTGGTGAAGCCCGCGGATGTCACACTGGCGCCTTTCTTTCGAACTCACTTCCAGCGCTACGCCATGTATTGGCAGGTAAGCGAACTTGAAAGTTGGGAAGCTACCCAGCGGAAGATCGCCGAAGCCGAGCGTTTGGAGCGCGAACTCGACGGCCGCACTTTGGACCGGGTGCGCATCGGCGAGCAGCAGCCGGAGATTGACCACAACCTGCGCTTTGAAAACTCTCAAAGCGGCACCGGACCGCAGGGCCGGCGTTGGCGAGACGCACGGGACGGAGGCTGGTTCTGCTACGAGATGAAGCTGCCTCCGGCGGGGACGAAGGCCGCTGTTTACGCGCTCTTCTGGGGGCGGGATGGTGGCCGTGTATTCGACCTTCAGGTAGATGGCAACGTCATCGCTACGGTGAAACTGGATGGCGGCCAGGACGACTACTGCGGCGCAGAGTATCCCATCGCCAACGGGCTGCTGGCTGGAAGAGACAAGGTGACCGTGCGTCTCCAAGCTCGGCCGGGCGAAGTCGCCGGTCCGGTTTATGAACTTCGCCTCGTCACCGTCAAGTGAAATACCATGCGATGAATGGTTATTTCCTGCCCTTGAAGAAGCACCACCTGTTTCAACCAAGGATCGGCTTACTAGTCGTACTGTTGGCCACTGTGGTGTTCGCGGCAGCAGCCGCGCAGGATTCGACGGCTGTCCTGGGGCCCCGCTGGACAGCGTCTCAAGCTTGGGCTTGGTATCAGCAACAACCTTGGATCGTCGGCTTTAACTACGTCCCCAGCACCGCCGCCAATACCACCGAGTTCTGGTCAGCGGAAACATTCGACGAGAAGACCATTGATCGCGAACTCGGCTGGGCTGCGGAACTCGGATTCAATTCCTGCCGTGTCTTTGTGCAATACCTTGTCTGGAAGCAGGACCCAGAGGGGATCAAGCAGCGCCTTGGCAAGTTTCTTTCCCTCGCAGATACGCACGGCCTGACCACGACGCTGGTGCTCTTCGACGATTGCGCCTTTGGCGATCCACCGCAGACCGAGCCGTATCTTGGCCGGCAGCGCGATCCTATTCCCGGCATGATCTTGCCAAGCTGGACGCCCAGCCCCGGCTACCGGACGGTTTCTGACCAAAGCGCATGGCCTGATCTGGAGAAGTATATCAAGGACATTGTCGGCTCGTATGGCCGGGACAAGCGGGTGCTGATGTGGGACCTCTACAACGAACCGTCGCGTTCGCTGCCATTGGTGGAGGCGACCTTCGCCTGGGCGCGCGCGGCGACTCCTTCGCAGCCGCTCACCATGGGGCCATTTGGCGGACCGGCCGAGCTAAGCCGGCGCCAGATCGAACTTTCCGATGTGATCAGTTTCCACTTCTACGGTGACTACGAGGGGCTGCGAAATCAAGTCGCCGCCTACAAGAAGCATCTTCGCCCGGTCATCAACACCGAATGGATGGCCCGACTCCAAGGGAGTCGTTGGGAAACAGACTTGCCGCTGTTCAAGAAGGAAGCGGTGGGCTGCTACAATTGGGGGCTGGTGAATGGCCGCACCCAATGCCAGTTCGCCTGGTATCACAAGCGCGGCACGCCGGAGCCAAAGGTGTGGTTTCACGATTTGTTCCAGCGCGACGGCCGTCCTTACGACCCGGCCGAGCACCAAGTCATTCGGAAAACCAGCGCCAGCAAGACCATTGACTGGGCCGCCGCCGACTATTCGAAGCCGCAGACCAGAGCCGGGCAACCCGCGCACACCGAAGACGGCCTCAAGTTCTCCGACGGCTGGACGCGCTGGACCGGCAGCGGGCCGCGTAAAGACCGTTTGCATTACGCCAACACAGCGGACGCGACTGTCACCTGGGAGTTCCAAGGCGCTGCCGTCACGCTGGTCCACAAGATTGGGCCGGACTGCGGCATTGCCCGAGTGACGATTGATGGCCAGCCCGCACTTATCGCCGAGTTAGACTCCTACTCGCCATCTGTTGACTGGAACCGGCGCACGGTCCTCGTCACGAATCTGCCCAACACGCGCCATCTGGTGGTCGTGAAGTCAACGGGCGGGCGAAACAGCCAGTCCTCCGACACCTATGTGCAAATCGTGGATTTTGAGTGACCGAACCGAAGGTATCCGATGAGTGTAATCCTGCGCCCCTGCCTGAAACACACCGCGCTCTGCGTGGTGATTCTGCTGTTGGCCGTCCGGTCGGCCTTGCCGGCGGAACTCACCGCAACCCAGGCTTGGAACGAAGAGTATCAGGAACTCGCCGGTCAGATCAGCCGGCTGACGACAGCGAAGCCGGAACGGCGCGATCAGCTCAACGCCGAGGCGCTGGATCCGCAGGCCCTGATCCTGCCGAAGGACAGCAATCCAGTGGATGTGGTGCTGCGCAGAACCAGCGCGCTCCTGCTCCATTACAAGCAGCGGGGCTGGCTCTCTGCCTCTGCACTTACCGAGTCCGAATCACAACTTAGGGAGTTATCGGAAGAGGCGAACGCGGATTCGTCCGACATTGGTCGCCAGTCCCTCTTCGCGAAAGCCTGTGCCGTGCGCCGAAGCCTCGTTTTCGCCAACCCGCTGCTGGATGTTGATCGCCTCGTCTGCATGTTGGAACAGCCCGGCGACGCGCGCATCATCGAGCAAGCCCGCGCCGTTTGGGGCGGCCATAGCCGCGGCGGTGGCCCGGTGATCATTAGTCTCAAATCCCAACCTGAGTGCGTGGCGATGCTGCCAGGCGTGCGCGTGGCGTCCGGGCCGTGGCAGGGGCGCGAGTTGACCGGGAAATTCTCAGGTCTTGAACTGAGCTGGGACGGCACGGAACTTTTGTTCGCCTCCACCACCACCAACGAGGTTTGGCACATTTTCAAGTTCAACCTGGCCACGAAGCAACTCACCCAACTGACCGACGGGCCGGACGACGATTTTGATCCGTGCTTCCTGCCGTCGGGCCGGATCGTCTTCACTTCCACGCGGCGCGGCGGCATTGGTCGCTGCGTGCTTACACCGCAGTCGTTGACCTACACGCTGCACTCGATGGAGCCGGATGGTTCGGACATCATCTGCCTGAGCTTTCACGAGACCAACGAGTGGGCGCCCAGCGTGAGCCACGATGGGAAGATCGTCTATACCCGCTGGGACTATGTGGATCGCCACTGGGGCACGGCGCACCATTTCTGGGAATGCCTCCCGGACGGGCGCGATCCGCGGAACTATCACGGCAACTACCCGCTGCCTTGGTCTGCCATGCCCACGGGCGTGGAGCCGGTACAATATGGCAAGCGCGGCCTGATCAACGGGCGCTTCCTCCGGCCCGATGCGGAGATTTCATTCCGTGCGGTTCCGGATTCACCGAAATACACCGCCACCGCCGTGGGGCATCATGAGGGTTTCTCCGGCAGCCTCGTGCTCGTCGATCCCACGCTGCCTGACGACGGCAGAATGGCCCAGGTCAAACGAATTACTCCCGAATATTTCTTCCCCGAAGTGGAGCCGGGCGGTACGCACACCTACGGGACAGCCTGGCCGCTGAACGAGGATTTCTACCTTTGTAACTTCAACTTCGGTCTGTATCTCCTTGATCGCTTTGGAAACCGGGAGATGATTTTCGATCCCGGCCGCGGGCCTTATCGCGTGAGAGATCCCTTCCCACTGCGGTCACGCCGTACCCCGCCGGCATTGCCGGTGCTGACATGGCAGGGCAAGCGCGAGATGCTGCCCGATCACCGGCGCGCAGTCATCAGCGTCATGAACGTGTATTCCACCGATGGAGTGGGCAAGCTGCCCGAGGGCGTTAAAGTGAAATGGATGCGCATCGTGCAAGTGATTCCCCAGATGCTCATTGACCGTTGTTGCAGCTTGGAAACGGTTACGCTGGCTTCGTTTGCCAGCGATTCCATCGGACGCCTGCCGCTGGGCGTTGTGCCGGTCGAAGACGACGGCAGCGTCTATTGCGAGGCCCCGGTGGGCAAGGCGCTCTATTTCCAACTCCTCGACGAACAGGGCATGGCCGTCAGTTCCATGCGATCCGCGACCTACGTTCATCCGGGGGAACATCTCTCGTGCGTTGGCTGCCACGAAGACAAGTGGCAGGCGGTGAAACCGCATCCCACACCGGCTGCCTTGCGGCGTCCACCCTCGAAACTCATGCCGGAAGTCGAAAGCGGGGCGATGCCCTTCAACTTCTGTCAGTTAGTCAAGTTTCCCGTGTTCGACCGGCAATGTGTGCCGTGTCACCGCGAACATCCCAAGGCGCCCGACATGAGTTATGCGTCGCTGGCCCGGCATGATCGAGCCTTTAGCTATCCGGGAGAAGACGGATTGAACGTGCTGGGCGTGGGCGGGTCACGAACGACGCCGGGCCAATTCGGTGCCCGGGCCTCAGGCATCTGGAAGTCTCTAGCCAAGCCCCAGCACAAGGACGTGAAACTTACCGACGACGATCGCCGTCGCATTACTCTCTGGCTAGACCTCAACTCGAACGAAGTGGGTTGGATCGGCAACGACCGGAGCGAGATCGACGCCCAGAAACGCGGCTTTGCCTCGTGGCCGCCCATTGACGTGGACCCGTTGCACCCGACCGGGGTGGAGCGGGATCATCCGGTGTCTGACCATCCCTGATTTCCAAGTAACGAGCTATCTCATAACCATCACATAACAACCCTATGACAAAACCGTCCAACTCCATCCTTTGCGCACTTTGGTTCACCTCCTGCGCCCTGTCCGCTGAGCAGGCGCAATTCACCCTTGCGCCCCCGCCCACTGCCACAATCCGAGTGAATCTGCGCGCAGAGAAAGCACCCATCCCGCCCACGCTCAACGGCATTTTCATGGAGGAGATTAGTCATGCCTTCGACGGCGGCATCTATGCCGAACTGATCCAGAACCGCAGCTTCGAGGAAGGCGTCCTGCCACCGGGCATGAAGTTGGTGACGAAGCCGGACGGCGCGTTGAAGATGGAACTAACATCGCTCCCCGCTGGCGTGCCGACTAACCAGTGGGATATGCCCTGGCCCTGGATGATGAACTGTGGCTGGGATACCAACCGCGCGCTCATCGGCTGGTCGCTACAGAACGAAGGCGGCGCCAAAGGCGAAATGAAACTCACTGAAGCAAATCCTATGAACGCGGCCTCGTCCCGTTCCCTGGCTATAACCATCGCTGTGCCGGAGATAGCCGACGGTCGCGTCGCCCTGGTCAACAGCGGTTACTGGGGCATCAACGTGCAATCGGGCACCCCCTACGCCTTGAAGTTCTACCTGCGCCCGGAAACCTACGAGGGACAACTCACCGCCTCGCTGGAAACCAAGGACGGAAAGGTTCTCGCCAGCCATGACTTCGGCAAAGTTGAGCCGGGCACGGCTTGGAGGCAATTCACTGCGACGCTCAAGGTGGACGGCGTTGACCTATACGCCGGCGTGCCCAATGCCCGTTTCGTCCTCTCCTTCCGGGGCCAAGGCGCGGCGCAAGTAGATTGGGTATCGCTCTTCCCGCCGACTTACAAGAACCGGCCCAACGGTCTCAGGCTCGACCTTGCGAACTATCTACAGGAGTTGAAACCGTCGTTCGTCCGCTACCCTGGCGGCTGCTACGTCGAAGGGCTTTCCTGGGAGTCCGCACCCGACTGGCGCAAGATGGTCTGTCCGCCGGAGGAACGGCCGGGCCAATGGGGCTACTGGCAATACCGCTCGACGGATGGCTTCGGCTATCATGAGTTCCTCCAGTTCTGCGAAGACATCGGCGCCGACGCCATGTATGTCGCCTTCGCCGGGATGACCGTGCATCCGGAGAACAACTGGCCGCTCGACGATATCCAACGCGTCATCCAGCAGACGCTGGACGGCATAGAGTACGCCACCGGCCCGGTTAGTTCCAAATGGGGCGCCGTCCGCGCTAAGATGGGGCATCCCGCGCCGTTCCCGCTCAAGTATGTCGAGGTTGGCAACGAACATCCGCCCGCGCTTTACGGCGATTACTATAAGAAGTTCCGCGCGGCCATCAAGGCTAAGTATCCCAGCATAACCGTCATCATGAGCATGTATTGGAGCGGATTGAATCCTCGCGCGATTGCCAGGGCGGGCGACGATAACATTGACATGGTGGACGAACACGCTTACCGCGACGCCGCTTGGATCCGCACCAACTTCGACTACTTCGACAAATACCAGCGCAAGCCGTGGACGATCTATGTCGGCGAATATGCGTCTCACCACGGCGGGGGCGATTGGTATGGCGGCCTGAGCGACTCGGTTTATCTGATGATGCTGGAGCGCAACGGCGACTTGGTGAAGTTGGCCAGCTACGCACCGCTCTTCTGCAATGTGAACAAGCGCGACTGGGGCGTGAACCTGATCGAGTTTGACTCGTCGCGCAGTTTTGCCCACGCGTCCTATTACGTGCAGAAGGTGTTCAACGAAACCCGCCCCGACGTAAATCTGGCCGCCAGCGTGGATGTCGAGCCGAAGCCGGATGCGTCGCGTCCGCTCCTGGCCGGCAAGTTCGGCCTTGGTGCCTGGAACACGCAGAGCGAGTTCAAGGAGCTTCGCATCTACGACGACAAGGACCAACTCGTCTATGGCGACGATTTCAAGACGCTTGATAACTGGGACACACCCGGCGTCGGCAGATGGCGTGTGGAAGACGGCGTGTTGCGTCAGACCGACGAGGGTAGCTCGCCCGCCATGCTGCTGCTCAAAGCTCGTGAGTTAAAGACCGGTCGCGTAACGCTCAAGGCGCGTCGGGTCGGCGGCAGGGAAGGCTTCCTGATGTTCTTCAATGCCGCCGACAAAGACCGCTTCCTCTTCTGCAACTATGGCGCTGCCGGCAACACTTTTTCCGGCATTCAGGACCGCGGCACGCCCGATGGCTGCGCCTTCCGTGGCGGACGCAGCACGCCAGGGAAGATTGAGAATGACCGCTGGTATGAAATCAGCCTACTCGTCACAAAGGACAGAGCGGAGATGTTCCTCGATGGCAAGAGGGTGTCCGACGCCAGCGCGGTCAATTTGCCGGCGTTCTTCGCGACCGCGGGCTACAGCAAGACGACCCAGTCGGTGGTGGTGAGAGCCACGAATTACAACAAGCAAGCCGTGCGGGCCACGATCGCACTCGACGGCGTGGCCACCGTGGGTGCCACTGGCCAGCACGTCGTTATCCGCTCTGACGGTTTCCACGACGAGAACTCCCTGGAGAATCCGCGTCGCATCGTGCCGCTGGAACAACCCCTCTCTGGCTGTGCGAAAGAGTTTTCGGTGACGCTGCCACCCTCTTCGGTGAATGTGCTTAAGATCCCAGCGCAATGAATCCACAACTGGCAAGGAAACGAGCTGAGTCTAAGAGCGTGTTTGAAAAGTCGCCCAGCGGTAGGCATTTTCAAACAGGCTCTAAGTCGTATCTATTCAGCAGCAACCACGAAACACACGAAATACACGAAAGAGAAGCGGGCCAGGTCGGAGGCCGAACCCGGATCACCTGCCTCAAATTCCAGTCACCATTCAGTGCTCCGCTCCCTGCCTCTGGAAGCAGTGTCGCCGCCTTTCTTTTTGTGTGTTTCGTGTGTTTCGTGGTTCTGCCTTCTGCATGGATACGGCTAAGTGCGCCGGCTGGCGGCGCGGTTCCCCCAGCCGTCCAAGCCGCTCCGAAATCGCTATCTCCAAGACAAGACAGTGATTTGAAATTTCTGCTCGCAACATGGCCTTCGCAACGATTACTTTGACGGCGATGACAACACGCACCGCACCGCCCGCCGCGCTGGCGCTCCTGACCCTGGCCGCCTCGAGGGCGATCGTGCCGGCGCGTCGGCGGACGACGTGTTTGGGGCGCAAGTGATGAGGGTGAAGGAATGAAGTCCGAAGTCCGAAATTCGAAGTCCGAAGTGAGTTCGGAGCCTGAAGCTCGAAGGCTTGCGTGGAGAGTGGAGTGTGCGCTCCTCTTGGCGCTGCTCGTCTGGTTCACGGCCGCAGGTCTGCGTTCGTTCGCGCAAGCAGACCAGCCGGTCAATGCTCCCCGCCCCGCCATTACCGCCATTGACCCGCCGGAAAGCGGCTTCTTCGCCAAGCGCCTTGATTACACGGGCATTGCCATCAAAGCGCCCACTAACGTCGTGGACGAGGCTCTCTGGGCCGCGCGCGACCGTCTTTCCATGATGCTCAGCAATCAGCCGAGTGTGCGGGCTAAACTCCACTCCGCCGGGGCTGAGTTACACATCATCGGCCGCGATCAGGTTACCACCGATCTCCCGGAATGGCGGCGTGACAAAGGCAAACCGCTCGCCGAGTACCACGGACTTACACGCGATCAGCGGACTCGCGGCATGGGTGGCCTGCTGACTTCCTGCGGCGAGGAGAACCTGCTCAAGTTGGAGAAGGATAGCTACCGGGGCCGTGACATTTGTGTCCACGAATTCGCGCACAACGTCCTCGATCACGGCGTGTCGCGCACGGTGCGGGAGAAGGTCCGCGAGCAGTATCGCCGTTCGCTCGCTCGCGGCCTCTGGGTTGGTTCCTATGCCGGCTCCAACCTCGACGAGTTCTTTGCCGAGTTGACGATGTGGTATTTCGGCACGCACGGCGATCGGAGCATGAAGGGCACCCAGCCCGCCAATGGTCGCGACGGCCTCCAAGCTTACGACCCGGAAGCCCTGGCATTGCTGGATGACCTTTACAGCGGACGGATGGAACCTGCTGACCCAGGCCGCGCCGCGAAACCAATTGAAACTAACATATAATATGAACCTAAACCGAACTCACAGTAACACTCGCATCGCATCCGGCATGGCCGTCTTGACGGCCATGATGGTGGCTGGCGCAGCGGAAGACGCAGCCCAACCGCCAGCACCCCCCGGCGCGAACCTTGCCCTCGTCGCCGCTCCCTCGACCTCGTTTGTCTCCGGCCACGAGACGATCACCGCGCTCAACGACGGGTCTGCGCCAGCTAACTCGAATGACAAGAGTCACAGTGCCTATGGCAACTGGCCCCAGCGCGGCACCCAATGGGTGCAGTACGACTGGACCCAGCCGATCTCCACTCGCCGGATGGACGTGTATTGGTTCGATGACCACGGCGGCGTGCGCCTGCCCAAAGCGTGCCGGTTGAAGTATTGGAATGGCAGCGCGTTTGTCGCGCTGACTAACGCCACCGGCCTGGGCCTAGCAGAGAACCGTTTCAATACCACCACCTTCCCCGAAGTCACCGCGACAAAGCTGCGGCTCGAATTCGACGGTAACGGCGACGCCTCCACCGGCTTGCTCGAATGGCGCGTCTATGACTCCGGCAAATCGCCCAACTTCGCGCCCACCGTCAGCGCGGGGGTGGACCGCGTGGTCGTACTGTCGGGTGAGACTTACCTAAGCGGCAAGGTCAAAGACGACGGAAGGCCTAAGCCGTCGCCGACGGTACTTTGGAGCAAAGACTCCGGCCCTGGCAACGTCGCCTTCGCCGATGCCAGCGCGCCTGAGACTACCGCACGGTTTTCGGCGGTTGGCGACTACGTGTTGAAGCTGGCGGCGGACGATGGCCAGTTGAGCGCGTCCGGCTTGGTCCATGTGACTGTGACACCCAAGCCGCCCACGTCGCATCTAAGTCAGGTCTGGACGACGCCTTACCAGGTCAGCAGCCCGTTCTGGCGTCCCCGGCTTAAGAACCTTATCGTGAACTGGATTCCCCATTGTGTGCAGAAGTGCGAAGACCCGGAGTCCAAGGAAGGCGGTATCGAGAACTTCGTGCAAGCCGCCAAGAAGCTTGCCGGTCAGTCAGGCGCCAGGCACACCGGGGCCGTCTTCGCCAACACCTGGGTCTATAACACACTGGAGTCAATGTGCATCGCGCAGATGTTCGATCCGCAGGGTGACGCGGAGCTCGCCGCCGCGCAGGCCGCCATGCGCAAGACGATTGAAGATTGGGTGACTAAGATGCTCGCCGCCCAGGAGCCGGACGGCTATCTCCACACGCAATACACGATTGAGGGACACCGCCGGTGGTCCGACAAGAGTGCCCATGAAGATTACCAGGCCGGGTATTTCATGGAGACGGCCATCGCGCATCACTTGATGACCGGCGGCAAGGACGCACGGATGCTCGACGCCGCCAGGCGCCTCGCGGATTGCTGGGTGAAGAACATCGGTCCGGCGCCGAAGCGCACTTGGTATCCCGGCCATCAGGAAATAGAGATGGCGCTGGTGAAGCTGGCTCGCTACGTGGAACAGACCGACGGTGCCGGCAAGGGCAAGGCTTATGTCGAACTGGCGAAGTTCCTTCTCGATTCGCGCCGCGGCGGAGATGAGTATGATCAGAGTCATCTGCCGGTGACACAGCAATACGAAGCCACCGGCCATGCGGTGCGCGCGGTCTATTCCTATTGCGGCATGGCTGATGTCGCGATGGAGACGGGTGACGTGGACTATCTCAGCGCCGTGCAGTCGCTCTGGAACAGCATCGTCAACAAGAAGTACTACGTGACCGGTGGCGTGGGCAGCGGCGAGACTTCCGAAGGTTTCGGAAAGGATTACTCGCTGCCGAACAACGCCTATTGCGAGTCGTGCTCCAACTGTGGTGAGTTATTCTTCCAGCACAAGCTACAGATGATCCACCACGACGCCCGTTACGCCGACCTGGCCGAAGAGACACTCTACAACGCGATCCTCGGCGATGTGGACCTCGAGGCGCAGAATTACACTTATACCAATCCGCTCGACTCCTCCGGGCGCCGCTATAAGTGGCATGTCTGTCCGTGTTGCGTGGGCAACATCCCCCGCACGCTGCTCAGCCTGCCGACGTGGACCTATACGAAGGGCAAGGACGAACTCTATGTGAACCTCTTCGTCGGCAGCACGGTCACGGTGGACAATCTCGCCGGCACCTCGGTAAAACTCGTGCAGACCACCGATTACCCGTGGAGTGGCAAGGTTGCGCTCATCGTCAATCCTGCCGCGACGAAGCAATTCGCTCTTAAGATTCGCGTCCCTAACCGCCAAGTCAGCAGCCTTTACACCAGCACGCCGACGGTGGGAGGACTTACTTCGCTTGCCATCAACGGCCAACCGCTGAAGCCAACTATCGCGAATGGCTACGCGGTGCTCGACCGGACCTGGAAGGCGGGTGACAAGGTCGAATGGGAAGTGCCGATGAAAGTACAGCGCGTCACAGGCAGTAACAAAATCGCCGCCACCAAAGGCCGCGTGGCGCTGCGCTACGGCCCGCTCATCTATAACCTCGAGAGTGTGGACCAAACTCTGGACTCCCAGCTTAGTCCCACGGCCTCGCTGTCCACGGAATGGAAGGGCGAATTGCTCGATGGCGTAATGGTTATCAAAGGCGAGTTCGCCGATGGCAAACCTATGCTGGCTATTCCCAATTGCGCCCGCCTCAACCGGGGTGGTCGTTCTATCGTGTGGGTGAAGGCAGATTGAATTAAAAGCTTCTAAGCCACACCAAACCTTGATTATGCGATCTATCCTTTGCCTCGCCTCAACCGTTGTCTGGGTTGCTGCCAACCCATGCCTGCTGCTTGCCGCTGCCGAACCCGCGGCGAATCTGGCCTTGGTGGCCACTCCCTCCGGTTCGTTCGTATCGGGCGACACCTCACTTGCCGCGCTCAACGACGACACTAATCCGCGTAACTCCCGCCAGCGCGAACCGGGTTCCTACGGTAACTGGCCGCGCACAGGCACCCAGTGGGTCCAATATGACTGGAGCCAGCCCATTAGTACCAAACGAATCGAAGTCTATTGGTGGGATGACCGCCAGGGCGTGCGTCTGCCCAAGGCCTGCCGGGTGCGGTACTGGAACGGGGTGGAGTTTGTCCCGGTTCCCAATGTCTCCGGCTTGGGCGTGGCGGGCGATCAATTCAATACCACCACTTTCGATGAAGTCCGCACCGCCAAGCTCCGCCTCGAAATGGACGGCGATGCTCAGTTCTCCACCGGTGTGCTTGAGTGGAAGGTCTATGATTCCGGCAACTCACCGGAGTTCCCGCCGTCCGTAACTGCCGGTGGCGACCGCATGGTGGTATTGGGCGGGAAAACCTACTTATCCGGCCAAGTGAAAAGGTTGAAGGGCGGTGCCACGGATGACTTGCGGTGGAGCATGGCATCTGGGCCGGGCCAGGTGACCTTCGCAGACGCCAATTCACCGAGCACGACTGCCACTTTCTCGAAGGTAGGAAGTTACATCTTGCAACTCAGCGCAGGACGCGGCCTGCTAGGTGCCTCTGCGAAGCTAAGTGTCCAGGTAGAACTGCCGCCGCCAGCCGAGCGCCTCGACGTGATCTATACCAAGCCTTACACGATTGACAGCCCACTCTGGAACGCACGGGCCAAGGCGCTCATCGTCCGCTGGATTCCGCATTGCATTGACCAGAACAACCGGACTGACCTGACCCAGGGCCAGGGCGGCATTGACAACTTCATCGAAGCCGCCAAGGCCCTTAAAGGCGAATCGCACGGAGGGCACAAGGGTTATGTTTTCGCCAACGCCTGGGTGCATCAGACGGTCGAGTCCATGTGCATCGCACTCATGGTGGACGCACGCGGCGACACCGACATTCTCAAGGCCCAGGAGAAAATGAAGGCGACCTTGGAAGACTGGATTCCCAAGATTCTCTCCGCCCAGGAGCCGGACGGCTATCTCCAGACGGCCTACACGCTGGCCGGCCGGAGCCGCTGGCCGGAGCGCTGGTCGCCTTCGCACCGCGGCGATCATGAAGGCTACGTTGCCGGTTACTTCATCGAATCGGCCATCAATCACTATACCTTGACCAATGGCAAAGACCGGCGTCTCTATGACGCCGCCAAGAAGCTCGCCGATTGCTGGGCGGCCAACTTGGGTCCGGGCAAGAAGGACTGGTATGACGGTCATCAGGAGATGGAGCAGGCTCTGGTGCGCTTTGGGCGGTTCGTCAATGACATGGAAGGCAATGGTCGCGGCGACGCCTACATCAAGCTGGCCAAGTTCCTTCTCGATTCCCGTCGCGATGGCAGCGAGTATGACCAGAGTCATGTGCCGGTGCAGCAGCAATACGAAGCCGTCGGTCATGCGGTTCGCGCGGTCTATAACTACTCCGGCATGGCCGATGTCGCCGCCGAGACTGGCGACCTGGACTACCAGAGCGCTGTCCTGTCGCTCTGGGACAATCTCGTCAACAAGAAGTACTATGTGACCGGCGGCGTGGGCAGCGGCGAATCCTCCGAGGGGTTTGGCCCGAACTATTCGCTCCGCAACCAGGCTTACTGCGAGTCCTGTTCGAGCTGCGGCCTGATCTTCTTCCAATACAAGCTCAATCTCGCCTATCACGACGCGAAGTACGCCGACCTCTATGAGGAGACGATGTATAATGCGCTCCTGGGTGCCACTGATCTGGAGGGCACGATCTTCAACTACACCAATCCGCTCATAGATGGCCAGCGCACCGCCTGGCACGGCTGTCCGTGCTGCGTGGGTAACATCCCGCGCACTTTGCTGATGATCCCGACCTGGACCTATGTGAAAGGCAAGGAGGGCCTTTATGTGAATCTCTTCATCGGCAGCACTATCAAAGTGGAGAACGTCGCGGGCACCGATGTCGAGATGGTGCAAAGGACGGATTACCCCTGGAACGGCAAGGTGGCGATCACCGTGAATCCGAAGCAGGCGAAAGAGTTTTCGCTCTTCGTCCGCATTCCGAACCGAAAGACCAGCGACCTCTACACCAACCTGCCTCGCGTCGAGGGCCAGGCGTCGTTCACAGTCAACGGCCGGCGGATTTCCCCCAAGGTGGAGAAGGGCTACGCGGCGATTACCCGAAAGTGGGAGCCGGGCGACACCGTTGAGTTAGTGCTGCCGTTGGCGGTCCAGCGCGTCAAGGCCGACGAAAGAATCGAAGCGGATCGCGGCCGGGTGGCCCTCCGCTACGGTCCTTTGCTCTACAGTGTTGAGCGCGCGGACCAACCAGACCTTAACCAGGTTCTTACCAAGGCACCGCTGGACTCCGAATGGCGTGGTGACCTGCTGCAAGGCGTGAGGGTGATCAAAGGCACCTGGGCTGACGGCAGCCCGATGCTGGCCATCCCTTACTTCGCCCGACAGAATCGCCTATCCGAGACTGTCCGCCTCCTGCGGCCGGAGGCGGGGGGAGATCCTACCATCAACTACGCTGGCGGCACCTCCATTAACTCTGTGGCTACGGCTACCAATACTGTGGCTTCCACCAATGCTCCCGCTGGCGGGAACCGCTTACCGGGTGCTCGCTCCCGTCGCGACGGGGCTAACTCAATGGTTTGGATTAAAGATGAGTGAACTTCCTATGCTAACGGCTCCACTATGATTACCAGCCTGACGAATAACCGTCTGAACGCCGCAACTCCGGCGCGGGGTTTCTTTTCACTCGCGGCCCATTTGAGTTGGCTGCACACTTGGGTGATCCTCTTCGCCTTACTGTCCGGCCTAAGCTTGGATTTAAGCGCGGCCAGTCAGGAATCGCCCCAGCGCAGGCCGGGGCGGAGCGCGGGTGATGCGCGCGTGTTCAAGGACCGCGTCACGCCGAACTGGTTCGCTGGCAACACACGCTTCTGGTATCTCAACGCCCTCCCGGCTGGCGCGAAAGAGTTCATTCTGGTGGATGCGGAGCGCGGCGTTCGTGAACCTGCGTTCGATCATGCGAAGCTGGCCGCCGCCCTTGCCAAAGCTGCCGGTGCCGACTATCCCGCCGACAAGCTTCCATTCGACAGCATTGAGTTTATTGACGAGGCCAAGGCAGTTAGCTTCACCGTGGTTGGGACAGCTTGGAAATGTGATCTGACCACTTATGAATGTTCCAAGACCGATGCAAAGGCCTCTGCCACAACTGGCGCCGAAGCGGAGAGTAGCGCGAGTGTTGGCGGACCGCGCCGACCGGGCCGCGGCCGACGCTCGCGCGAAAGCTCCGAGCGCTCTCCGGACGGGCAATGGAGGGCGTTTATCAAAGATCACAACGTCTTCATCCGGGCGGGCGACGACGCGACCCCGGAGATCCAACTTAGTCACGATGGCAAGGAAGGCCTTTCGTATGGTGCGCTTTCCTGGGCACCGGACTCAAAGTCGCTCGTCGCGTTCCGCATCGAACCGGGCGAGCGCAAGGAAGTCTATCTGGTGCAGTCCTCGCCTCCCGGGGGCGGCCGGGCCAAGTTGCAGAGCCGTCCCTATCCGCTTCCCGGCGACAAGTTCACCACCTATGAAGTGAACCTGTTCGAGATTGCGGGTCGCAAGCAGAGCAAACCGGTGGCGGACCGGTTCGAGCACGAATGGTTAAGTCCGCAACTGCATTGGAGTCAGGACGGTTTTCGCTTCGCTTACGAACAGGAGGACCGCGGGCATCAGCGTTTCCGGGTGGTGGCGGTGGATACCCACACCGGCCAGGTCCGCAACCTGATTGATGAGCAAACCAAGACCTTCATCTGGACCGCCCACACCGAGGATCTGAAGTTGAGTCCGGTCACCTGGCTGGAGCAGACCGACGAAATGATCCACGCGTCCGAGCGCAATGGCTGGCGGCATCTCTACCTGGTGGATGTAGCGGCCGGCAAGCTGAAGAATCCGATCACCACGGGCGATTGGGTGGTGCGGGGCATTGACCTCATTGATGAGACGAACCGGCTGGTCTGGTTTCACGCCAGCGGGGTCTATCCGAACCAAGATCCCTATCTTATTCATTACGGTCGCGTGAACTTCGACGGCAGCGGTCTGGTATTCCTGACTGCCGGAAATGGCACCCACGCCATCCGTTACTCACCGGATCGGCGATACCTTATTGACACTTACAGCCGCGTGGACCGGGCGCCGGTGAACGAACTGCGTCGTGTCTTGGACGGTAAGTTGGTCTGCGCACTTGAAGAGGCTGACATCACCGAACTCAAGGCCAGTGGGTGGGAGCCGCCGGAGGTGTTTGTGGCCAAGGGTCGGGACGGCCAGACGGACATCTGGGGTCTTATATGTCGGCCGCGCAACGTGGAGCCAAGCAAGAAGTATCCTCTTATCGAAGAGATTTACGCCGGCCCGCAGAGCGCCTATACGCCCAAGTCATTCAGCCCTGGCCCGCGCTACGAATCGCTGAACCGGCTTGGGTTCGTCGTGGTGAAGATAGACGGCATGGGCACCGCCCATCGGTCCAAGGCGTTTCATGATGTCTGCTGGCACAACCTCAAGGATGCCGGGTTCCCCGACCGTATTTTGTGGATGAAAGCCGCCGCGGCGAAATACCCTTACCTGGACACGGCGCGTGTGGGAGCCTATGGCACGTCCGCTGGCGCGCAAAACGCCGCCGGGGCCGTCCTGTTTAATCCCGAGTTCTACAAGGCTGCGGTCGCTAACTGCGGCTGTCATGACAACCGGATGGACAAGGCCTCTTGGAACGAGCAGTGGATGGGCTATCCGGTGGGACCGCAATACTCCGAGAACTCTAACATAGACAACGCCCAGCGCCTTCGTGGGCACCTGTTCCTGATCGTCGGCGAAATGGACGACAATGTGCCGCCGGAATCCACCTACCGGTTTGTGGACGCACTTATCAAAGCGGACAAGGACTTTGACTTCCTCGTGGTGCCGGGTGGCGGTCACGGCTCCGGCGGCGCTTATGCGGCACGCCGGCGGGAGGATTTCTTCGTGCGGCATCTCCTCGGCGTCGAGCCGCCCAATCGCAATGGCCAGAGTGCTGCGTCCAACTGAAAGCCATGAAGCTACTGTTATCCTCCATGATCCTGGCGGCCGTCGCGCTCGCCGGAGGTGTCCAGCCTCCAAGCGCTGCTGGTGCAGACAGCCCGCCGGTGACCACGCCACCCGAGTCATTCTTCGCCATGGTTAGCGAGCGGGACCGCGATGCTGCGCGTCAGTTCTACAAGAAACATATTGATGTCCAAGGCATGCCGGCCGTGGCCTCCGGCGAGGTGGCGGATCTGGCGTTGCAGCGCACGCATTCAATCGTCTCACACATGCTGGCGGGCCGGCCAGATGTTATTGAGGCAATGGTCAAGAACCGGATGTATCTCATCGTAATCGGCAAGGATCAGGTCTATACCGACATGCCTGAGCATCGAGGCCATCCTAACCCAGCCTATCAGAACGAACGGGTGCGCGGCACCGGCGGCCGGCCGACTAGCTTCGGCGAGGAGAATCTGCTTAGTCTCCCCTTGGACCGCTACGACGACGAGAGCATCGCCGTGCATGAGTTTTGCCACACTATTGATAGCACGTTGGCGTCGGTGGATGCGACGTGGAACGAGCGGAAGAACCGCGCCTACCGGAATGCACGCCAGAAGGAACTCTTCCGGGACACCTATGCCGGCTCGAACGCCGGCGAATACTGGGCCGAGATCGCGCAGGTCTATTTTGACTGCAATCGTGTCAACAACTGGAACCACGGCCCCATTGGCACACGCGAGCAACTCAAGGCGTACGACCCAGAAGGCTACGAACTGGCGCGGACGGCCTTCAACCTGAAGCCGGGCCAGGACTGGCGTTACCGCTTCCTGCAAGCGCTGCCCAACGTGATACCGCCGCCGCCGAGAATCAAAGCGGACCACTATTACACTAAGTTCACCTGGGCGCGCGAATTCACCATCCTCGGCCGTGGAGCCAGCGACGCCGCTCTTATCAAAGCCAATGACACCATCCGCAAGCTATTCGCTTACCGCCACGATATTTTGAAGGCTCTCATGGCCGACGGAATAAGATTGGTCGTGCTCGGTCGAAACGAAGGCATTGCCGACTTACCCGAGTATGCTTTGCTGAGGGAGAACCCAAGCTTAGATGCCCTGCGCGCACACTGGACTACACGCCCGAGACTAAATTGCTCGTTGTCGGCGAGGAGAATCTGCTTGCCAACCCCAGGGCCCCGAACGTCGGAGATAACCAGGTGATTCGTGTGTTCGCCAAGGCGCTTTACCAAGTGACCGGCAAGCGCCCGGTGGATTCCGATTGGGAGAAGCGTGGCCGCGACGTCCAGCAATACGAACTGCGCGTCCAGCGGCTCGACCTGCGGTTCGACGAGCGGCTCAAGGCGACTTACGAAAAGGCTATGAGTGCCAGCAAGTGGCAGGGAACTGCCGCAGTCCATGACCGCGTGGCTTACTGGGCCGAAGGCGTGCTCGCCTATTTCGACGCGGCCGGCCAGGACGCCGCGCCCCCCGACGCGGTGCATCCTATTAACACCCGCGAAGCACTACGGGACTACGATCCCGATCTTTTCGCGCTCGTCCACGAAACGATGGCCTATGGCGGCAAGGTGGACTGGAGATATCAACCAACTGCCGTGCAATAAGCCCGCCACCAAATTCAATGACCGCCCCTTCACTTCACATGACCCCACTGCGTATGAACGTCACCCATTCCCGCTGCAAGCTCCTGACCCTGTTTGCCGTAGCCGTTCCCCTGCTCGGGCAGGGAACCCTCGAGGCCGCGCCGCCGATCACTCCGGTCATTCCGAACGCCGCCCGCCCACTGCCGCTGTCGGCTGTGCGTCTTACTGGCGGACCGCTCAAGAACGCGCAAGACCTGGATGCGAAGTATCTGCTCGCGCTTGAGCCGGACCGCATGTTGGCGGGCTACCGCCTGCGCGCGGGCCTGGAGCCGAAAGCCAAGGGCTACGGCGGTTGGGACTCAGTCGAAGGAAAACAACTTACCGGCCACATCGGCGGTCACTATCTCTCTGCTGTCAGTCTGATGTGGGCGGCGACCGGTGATCCGCGCTTCAAGGAACGGGCGGACTATCTGGTCAAGGAGTTGAAGGAGGTTCAGGATAAGAACGGCGACGGCTATCTTGGTGCGTTGGCGAATGGTAAGGAACGCTTCGCGGAAGTCGCGCAGGGTAACATTCGGTCCGGCGGCTTCGATCTGAACGGCCTGTGGTCGCCGTGGTATGTGCTTCATAAAACCTATGCCGGGCTGCGCGATGCCTATCGCTACACCGGCAATCGCGCTGCGCTGGAACTCGAAATCAAATACGCCACCTGGGCCGGGGGTATCCTGTCCAAGCTCGACGACGCTCAGGTGCAGCGGATGTTGAACACGGAGTTTGGAGGTATGAACGAAGTCTTCGCCGACCTCTACGCCGACACGGGCGACAAGCGCTGGCTCGACCTCTCCTATAAGTTCGAGCACCACGCCTTCACCGAGCCGCTCAAGCGCCAACAAGACAACCTTGCCGGCAAACACGGCAACACCCAGGTGCCGAAGATGCTCGGTTCGCTGGCGCGCTTCGGCTACGTCGGGGATCCCGGCGACGGCTTCGCCGCGGCCTTCTTCTGGGATCGCGTCGTGGACCATCACAGCTACGCCACCGGCGGACACGGCAAGGACGAGTATTTCGGTGAGCCGGATAGGTTGAACGACCGTGTGGACGGCCGCACTGCCGAGACCTGCAACGTCTATAACATGCTTAAGATGACGCGCTCAATGTTTGCCCTCAGGCCGGACGCGCACTATGCCGACTTTCACGAGCGGGCACTGTTCAACCATATCCTCGCCTCATTGGATCCGCAGGCAGGTTGGGCCTGTTACATGGTCCCGGTGGGCCGCGGCGTGCAGCACGAATACGAACGCAACATGCTCGACGGCGGCTTCACCTGCTGCGTCGGTTCCAGCATGGAAAGCCACGCCCTCCACGGTGACGGCCTTTATTACGAATCTGGAGACAAGTTATGGGTAAGTCTCTACGCGCCTTCGACTGCGGACTGGCCGGCTGCCGGCGTGAAGCTGGCGATGGAAACCGACTTCCCCGAAGGCGAGTCCGCTACAATCAAACTTACAGTCACGACACCCAAGGAGTTCACTCTTGCTCTGCGTCGTCCTTACTGGGTTGGTGCGGGCTTTTCTGTGAGCATCAATGGCTTGGCTGTGGCACCGGAGTTACTAGTTACTTCCCGCGCGGGACCGGCGGGCCGCCGTGGTGTCTCGGCTCTGATGCCTAAGACCAGTTCGTTCGTTGAACTCAAGCGCACGTGGAAGACTGGCGACCAAATTACCGTCACTTTGCCCAAGACGCTTCGGTTGGAGCCGCTGCCGGATAACCCGCGCCGTGTGGCCATCTTATGGGGACCGTTGGTGCTGGCGGGTGATCTGGGGCCGGAGGAGGGGCGGCGTGGTTCGCGGGCCGACGCAGTGCCGGTGTTTGTGGCCGCCGATCGGCCCGTGGCTGACTGGCTGAAGCCGGTGGCCGACAAGCCCGGTAGCTTCCGTACCGAGGGCGTGGGCAAGGAACGCGACGTTGACTTCGTGCCCTTCTACCGGCTCCACCGGCGCACTTACGCGGTGTATTGGGATCTATTTACACCGGCGGAGTGGACGCAACACTCCACCGAACTGGCGGCCGAGCGCGAGAAGCAGCGTCAGCTAGAAGCCGCCACCGTCGGCTATGCCCAGCCCGGCGAGATGCAGGCCGAGCGCGATGCTAACATGCAGGGCGAGGACACCGAACCTATCCGCATCCAGAGCCGACCGGGTCGCCGGGGCACTAAGTGGTTTTCCTTTGACCTACCCGTAGATCCGAAGCAACTGCTGGCGCTGGTGGTAACTTACAACCACGATGAGTGGCAGGAGCGCACCTTTGAGATACTGGTGGACGGCACGCGCGTCGGCGAACAAACCATCGAGCGCCGCGGCCCCATGCGCTTCTTCGAAGTTGAGTATCCGGTGCCTGCTGAACTCGTGAAGGGCAAGCAGAAAGTGACGGTGAAGTTCCAAGCCACCAGGGGCAACGAGGTTGGTGCGGTCTTTGGCGTCCGCATGATTCGAACTGAGGCTGCCCCCAACCGGCAAAGCTCTGCCGCCGATACCGTCCAACCCGTGCCGGCCGCTGTGCGCGAGCGCTTCAAACTATCACCCTTCTACCAGAGGTATCTCGAGGTCGGGGGCCTGCCGGTGGTCGGCTCGACTAACTTATCCGACTTCGCCTTGCTGGAGGCCGCGTGGATTGTCCGCCAGATGCTTCCTGGGCGGGAGGACATTCTTCATGCTTTGGCGACCAACAATGTCCGCCTGGCCGTGATGGCGTGGAATGAATTCACGACGGACATCCCGGAGCACTCCGATCTCACCTCGAAGGTCTTTTGGGACCGGCGGGCGCGCGGGCTGGGTGCCTCCAGCGAGCGGCCGGCGGTTAGTGGTGCGGAGGAGAATCTCCTTGGTTTCTCCGGCGATCCGTATGCCACCGAGAACATCCTTATTCACGAGTTCGCCCACGCCATCCATGAGATGGGATTGAGTCAGCTCGACCCGACTTTTGATAAGCGGCTTCAAGCGGCCTTCGACAGCGCGACGGCACGCGGCCTTTGGAAAAGCACCTATGCGGGTTCGGATCGCATGGAGTATTGGGCCGAGGGTGTGCAGGACTGGTTCGATAACAACCGTGAGAACGACTCGCTGCACAACCATGTAAATACGCGGGCGGAGTTGAAGGAATACGATCCGGCGCTGGCCGAACTCTGCGCCGAAGTCTTCGGCAACCGCTCCTGGCGCTATCACAAGCCGGCCCAGCGCGACCCCGCCGGTCGGGCGCATCTTGCTGGTTTCGACCCCGCCAAGGCGCCTCGCTTCGTCTGGCGCGAGGCGGCACTTACCCCTAAGCCCCGCGTGCTGATCCAGACCGCGTTAGGAGACATCGAAGTGGAACTCGACGCGAAGAGCGCGCCTGTCACGACTAAGAACTTCCTGCGCTACGCTTTGGCCGGGTTTTACAGCGATGGTCGCTTTCATCGCACGGTCACACTTAGCAACCAACCCACTAACATGGTGAAGATCCAAGTGATTCAAGCCTCCGCCAATCCAGCGAAGACCAATGAGTTCTTTCCGCCCATCTCGCTGGAGCGCACACGGGATACCGGGATCAAGCATCTCGACGGCACTATCTCGATGGCCCGCGACGGACCTGATAGTGCGCAGGACCATTTCTTCATCTGTGTGGGTGAGCAACCGGCGCTCGACTTTGGCAGCCAAAGGAATCCCGACGGCCAGGGCTTCGCTGCCTTTGGCCGTGTGGTGCAGGGGATGGAGGTCGTCCGAAAAGTTCACGCCGCGCCGGCCGACGGACAGTCACTTACCCCACCGGTGCTGTTTCAACGAGTCATCCGCACGCAGTGACCTTGGTTTGGACTACGAGCCAGTCGTTCTACGGAATTCACTCGGCGACAGTCCGACCGTCTGCCGGAACTGGCGCGTGAAGGCGCTTTGATCCGAGTAACCGCAGTCCAGGGCAATCATCGCAATTGGGTCCGGTGACTCACGTAACTGCCGCACCGCCGCGTCCATCCGCACTTTCTGGAGGAACTGGCCGGTGGTGATTTGGAATATTCTCCGAATGCGGTGGTCGAACTGGTAGGGCGACAGTCCGGCGCGGCGCGCGAGGTCGGCGATGCGCAGCGGTTCTCCGAAATGAGTCTGGATGTGTTGGAGGACTGCCGCGAGCGGCGAGTAATCGGCCCCGCGCTCGTTAGGCGCCTGGAGGTCCTTGGAGATGCCAACCAATCCAACCACCCGGCCCTGGCGGTCGCGCAAAGGCAGCTTGTTAGTCAGGCACCAGCCGGTGCGGCCGGAATGATAGAGTTGTAACTCTAGCTGGTTGAGAATCGGATCGCCGGTCTTCAGCAGCGCCTCGTCCTGGGCGCGATAACTCCGGCCTAGCGGCGACGGAAATACCTCGTCGGCCTGGCGGCCAATCAACTCGCGCTTTTCGCGCCGCCCGCAACGCGCCACCAACTCCCGGTTCACCACCACGTATTCACCCCGGACGTTCTTGATGAAGAACGTCAGGTCGGTCAGGCAATCGAAGAGCGCCTCGCCGGTGAACGGCGCGTCCAATTGCGTGAACAAATCTTTCTGTAACACTGCCATGGTCATCATTTAGTTCGTTGTTTGTGCTGAAATCTAAGTTGCCGCTGGGCTGGCGGACAAGACATTCCTGCGGCCGTCGGGTATGATGTCGTTCTTGATGAAACGAGCATCATTCCATAGTGTCGCGGTGATCGACACGCATACTGGCGGCGAACCTACGCGCGTCGTCACGTCCGGCGGACCTGATCTTGGATCGGGGCCGTTGCCGGAACGGCGCGACCGTTTCCAGCGTGAGTTCGACCGGTTCCGCTCCGCTGTCGTCAACGAGCCACGCGGATCCGACGTAATGGTCGGGGCGCTTCTCTGCGAACCGGTGGACCCGTCCTGCGCCGCGGGCGTTATCTTTTTCAACAACGTCGGCTATCTCGGCATGTGTGGTCACGGAACCATCGGAGTAGTCGTGGCGCTGGCACATCTGGGCCGCCTTCAACCTGGCGAGCATCGCCTCGAAACCTCCGTGGGCGTAGTTACCGCCACGCTTCATCCGACCGGCGAAGTCTCCGTGGCGAATGTTCCTAGTTATCGCGCGCGAAAGGAATTCACTGTCGCGGTGCCGGGACTTGGTGCGGTGACGGGCGACGTCGCGTGGGGCGGCAACTGGTTCTATCTGGTGCAGAAAGGCGACTGTGACCTGCGCCTCGCCAACGTGGAGGTACTTACCGATTTCTGCTGGCGGGTTAGGCAGGCCGTGAACGAGCAGGGTTTTCCCGAGGTGGACCACGTCGAGTTATTCGGGCCGCCGACTGTGCCCGGTGCGCATTCGCGCAACTTTGTGCTGTGTCCCGGCAAGGCCTACGACCGCTCGCCCTGCGGCACCGGCACCAGCGCCAAGCTCGCGTGCTTGGCCACCGATGGGAAACTTGCCGAGGGTGAAACTTGGGTGCAGGAGAGTATCATCGGCAGCACCTTCGCGGGAACCTTCCGTCGCCAAGGCGACCAGATTATTCCCACTATCACCGGGACGGCCTATGTCAACGCCGAGTCCACGCTGCTGCTGGACGACCAAGACCCGTTCTGCTGGGGTATTCGCCATTGAGCACTAAGCCGGACATACTTATTGTGGGCGCGGGCATCGTCGGCGCGGCGTGCGCGGCGGAATGCGCTCGTGCCGGCTTGAAGGTGCTCGTGCTCGACCGTGGTCCTATTGGTGGCGGCACCACTGCGGCGGGCATGGGGCACTTAGTTGTTATGGATGATTCGCCGGCGCAATTCGCGCTGACCTCCTATTCGCGCCGGCTCTGGCATCAACTCGCGCCGCAACTGCCGGCGGACGTGGAATTCGATCCGTGCGGCACGATGTGGGTAGCGACGGATGAACAGGAAATGGCCGAGGTGCGGCGCAAGGAAGCGTTCTATCGCGAACGCGGCGTAAAGGTGGAAGTGCTCGACGGCCCCGCGCTGGCGCAAGCGGAGCCGAATCTCCGGCGCGACTTAGTGGGCGGTTTGTGTGTGGTGGACGACGCGGTACTGTATCCGCCTTCCGCCGCTGACTTACTCCTCAAGCAAGCCCAGGCTGCTGGCGCAGATGTCCGGACGGGCGTGGAAGTGCGGTCGTTATTGCCTGACGGCGGCGCGGTGTTAGGCGACGGCACGCGGCTGGCCGCCGGCATCGCGGTGAACGCGACTGGCCCGTGGTCCCCGGCGCTCACGCCCGGTTTGCCGGTGCGCAAGCGCAAGGGGCATCTGGTTATTACCGACCGCTACTCTGGCTTTGTCCGTCATCAAGTCATCGAGCTAGGCTATCTCAAGAGTGCCCACGCGGTCGCCGCGGACTCAGTGGCCTTCAACATCCAACCGCGCAAGACTGGCCAGATGCTGATCGGCTCCTCGCGCCAGTTTGATGCGGAGGGCACGGAAATCAACCAACCTATCCTCGACCGCATGTTACGCCGGGCGTGCGAGTATCTGCCCACTCTTGGCCGGCTCTCGGCTATTCGTTGCTGGACCGGTCATCGGGCGGCAACGCCCGATAAGTTGCCCCTCATCGGGCCGAGCTTGGACAGTGATAAGATATGGCTCGCCACCGGCCACGAAGGGTTGGGCATCACGACCTCGCTGGCCACGGGCAGACTGCTGGCCGACCGGCTACTTAGGAGGTCTTCGGAGATAGCAAGTGAGCCTTACTTGCCCGCTCGACTCGCGAAAGGAGCCGCCCAGCATGACTAAGCGCGTTACTATCTCGGTCAACGGTAAGCCGATAAGCGTGCCAGCCGGGACGATCGTCGCGGCGGCGGTGGTAGAGTCGGGAGCAGCACGCTTCCGCAGTTCCCTTCACGGCGAATCACGCGGCCCGCTGTGCGGCATGGGTGTCTGCTTCGAGTGCCGAGTAACCATCAATGGCCAGCCGCATAGCCGCAGTTGTCTGACACTGTGCGAGGAAGGCTTGGAGGTGCGCACCGATGAATAGCCAGCAACACCAGTTTGAAATCCTTGTCGTCGGGGCCGGCCCGGCGGGCATGGCGGCTGCCTGTGCAGCGGCGGAAGCAGGCAAGAAGGTGGCGGTGCTCGATAACGCTCCGTGGCTCGGCGGCCAAATCTGGCGCGGCGAACAGGCGCAGCCGACGTCAGCGGCGGCGCAGCGCTGGCTACAAAGACTTAGGAAGTCCGGTGCGCAAGTCTTCGCCAACGCCACGGCTTTCGCGGCTCCAGCACCGCGCCGTCTGCTGGCGGAGACGCCGTCGGGAGTCTTGGAACTTACCTGGCAGAAACTCATTCTCGCTACTGGCGCGCGGGAACTGTTCCTTCCGTTTCCCGGCTGGACACTACCTGGTGTGCTGGGACCGGGCGGCCTGCACGCCATGTCCAAGGCCGGTTGGCCCGTCGCCGGCAAGCGGGTGGTGGTTGCAGGCACAGGCCCCTTGTTACTGGCTGTGGCCGACCGCTTGAAGCAACACGGCGCGCAAGTGTCCTTAGTTGTGGAACAGACTCCGCTGGCTAAAGTCATGCGCTTTGGCCTCGGTCTCTGGCGCCATCCCAGCAAGCTGTGTCAAGGCGTTGGGGTGAAGAGTAGGTTGCTCGGCGTGCCGTATCGCTGCGGTTGCTGGCCGGTGAAGGCGGAAGGCACCGGGCGCGTGCAGCAAGTGACTCTGACCGACGGCACGCGCACCTGGACCGAAGACTGCGATTACTTCGCCTGCGGTTTCCACTTAGTGCCGAATGTCGAGTTACCGCTCTTAGTAGGCTGCGCACTAAGCGCAGGCGCAGTCAGCGTGAACGAGTTTCAAGAGACGACGGTGGCCGATGTCTTATGCGCCGGTGAACCTACCGGTATTGGCGGTGCCGAGTGCGCCTTGGTCGAAGGCCAGATTGCTGGACTGACCGCCGCTGGCCTGACCGGAGAGTCGCGCGCGCTTTTCAGCCACCGCGCTGGCTGGCATAGTTTTCGGGCGGCGCTTAGTAAAGCCTTTTGCCTGCGCCCCGAGTTGCGCCAACTCACTACGCCGGACACAGTCGTTTGCCGCTGTGAGGATGTCCGGCGCGACACGATCGAAGGTTTCGCCAACTGGCGCGCCGCGAAGCTGCACACCCGCTGCGGCATGGGCACCTGCCAGGGCCGCACCTGCGGTGCCGCCGCGCAGTTCCTGTTTGGCTGGGAAAATGTTTCTGTGCGATCGCCGGTTTTTCCGGTTAGAGTCGGCGCGCTGATTAGTGCCGAAACGACTAACAACAACCTAACAACACCGACACTCCGAGTATGAACCTTAAACTTGAATCTAAGGTCATCCAGGCCGCCGTGTCTCAACTCAAGTTCCGTACCCAGGCCTTCATTGGCTGAAAGTTTGTCAAGGCGCAGAGTGGGAGAACCTCGCCACCTGGCGCATCTCAGTTTCGTGCAAGGCTGTTTCCAGCCCGGCAGGGCGATAGAGAATAGCCCAGCGTTTCAAAGCTGGGTTTGGGAGCGCGTCAATAGAACCAGTCCTTCAGGGACGACGGAACCCTACTTCAAACGACCTTCTGTCGTCCCTAGTGTAGTGTCTCCGAAATAGCTATACACTGGTTTTTCGGATTGCCTTGCTGTCTTTCAATGACTTGCGAGCCAATTTGCCATCTGATATGTATAGCTATTTACGAGACACTACACTAGCGGAACTTGAGCACGCCGGGGCGATAGTCCCAGCGTTGAAACGCTGGGCTATTCTCTGTCGCCCTGCCGGGCTGAAAGCGGCCTTGCAATAAACTGAGATGCGCCCATTCACCAGGGATGATCCCGGAGGCACTTGACAGGGGCGGCTTTCCTTTATTACAGTCCCGCCCCTGTTGGGCAGGTTCGTGTTGCTGGCGACAGCGATAGACTGCCAATGAACGATGCGATGAAAGCCAACTCGAAAGTTCCGGTGTTTCTGGATTGTGTTTTCGCGGGGCGAACGATCCAGCGACGTGCGAGCGATTCCACCAGCTTCCATAGGCTGGGTGGAGTTCTGTCGCTCGATCTGCGGCCGGGCACGCGGGCAGGCCACGGTTGTAAGATTACTTGGTGCCGTTGGGTGAGTGCCCAAGCCTCCGGATCGGGTACCGCTATGGGAGGCGACGCCGGTGTGCAAGCCGAACCGGTCGAAGGGGATCGCACTGGGAAACCTCGTTCTGAGCAACCGCAAGTTGTGACTAACTTCTGGTAACATGAAAGCAATACAACCATCCACCCGCCTTCAAAGAAACGAAGGTATTCTCACACAGGAAGCCGCCGGCACCATCGTCCTACTTAGTCTGGAGATAGGCCAATACTACTGCCTGGACGGAGTGGGCGGACGCGCCTGGGAACTCTGTGACGGCCACCGCACGGTTTCCGAGATCGCCGGCCTGCTGAGTGAGGAGTTTGACGCGCCCGCCGCCACGATTGAGCGCGATCTAATGGAGTTACTGACGAACCTGGCCGATGAAAATCTCCTGGGCGAGCCTACGCCGAAGACTGGCCGGACTTAGGGAACTGCGCCGCCCCGGCCAGTGGTGGCTGTTCGCGCGCGTGTTTTGCTTCGCGGCGGCAGTGCCGCTCCTGTTCAGCCTGAAGTTTGGCGTCATCACCCGCTGGCTCGAACGTCGGACCCGAGTGTCCAGCAAGTCCGCCGTTGACTTAGCCAAGGTGGAACCAATCATCCGTTGTGTGGAGTTGGCGCGAGTCATCGGTGGCCCGCTGGTGTGCCCCAGGTGCTTGACGCGGGGAGTTACCCTCTACTTCTTTCTCCGGCGGGCCGGCCTGCCGGTAAGTCTCTGTTTCGGTGACGCTATGAAAAAGGGGGACATAGTCCAAATGGTGGGCCATTGCTGGTTGGTCAAAGACGGGGAGCCGTTTCTGGAGAATAACGATCCGCGCCCGCAATTTCGTCTCGTCTATAGTCTTCCGGAATCGGCTCACTTACCCGGTGGCAGCACGGGAGCCATTTAGTATGACTACCCATTCCTACTTAGTCCACGGCTTGCAACTGGACATCTCCGCCGAAGACTCGGTGCTCGCCGCCTTGCTAGCGCGACTGGGCCGGTTTCCCGCAGGCACGGACGCTCGATTGCCTCAACTGCGTTTTGAGTTCTGCCAGACATCGAACCCCGGCCACCCTTCGGCAGCCAGACCAATAGGCGCGTCGCGATCTGTCCTGGATTTGGAACTGGGCGAAGTGACCTATTACGATAAGACGGAACAGTTCTACATGGATTGCGGCGATCAAGGCCGGGCGCTGGGCGATCTAAAGGCGGGGCGGGTTCGGGTTTCCTATCTGGAAACTAACTCGGACTCCGACTGGTTTCTCTCGCATGTGTGTTTCACGATGCCGTTGGCCGAACTGCTGAAGCGACACGGGCTTTACATGGTGCATGCGGCAGGTCTGGCCGTGGCCGGAAAAGGTCTGCTGATTGCCGGCCAGAGCGGAGCTGGCAAAACCACACTTACACTGTCATTAGTGCGCGCCGGCTTTGATTTCCTCGCCGATGACACGGTGTTTCTCACCGCTGCGCACGGAGACAACGGGTTGCGCGTGCTGGCCTTCCCGGACGAGATTGATGTCACGGCGCACACCGCCAGCTTCTTTCCGGAAATCCAGAAGCTGATTGGCAAGTCGGCTTTCGCTGCGTGCCCGAAGCAACCGGTGTGCGCCACGCGGGTTTACGGAGTTACTCCCTGCTGGGAATGCGTGCCGGCAGTCCTTCTCTTTCCCCAAGCGTCACGGTCGCGTACCAGCAAGGTGACGCCCATGCTCAAGTCCGAGGCGCTGCTGCAACTCATCTGCAACGTGGTCCTGACGGAGCTGCGCTCGTCGCAGGCGCATCTGGATGCCTTGGCTGCGCTAGTCCGAAGCTGCCGTTGTTACCACTTACAGACTGGTCGCGACTTTGACACGCTGCCCAAGCTTCTGCGCACGCTGCTCAAACGAGCCGGATAACCGAGTTTCACCACGGCCACGGCGGCTGTTTCACGAGTTATGGAACTAACTGCCGCGCGGCGTGCTGGTTCGCCAGCGAACCGTGGGCCAGCGGCAGCGACCTGGGCTTCCGGGTGGTGCTGGCACCGGACTGACTTTGAGGAAATTCGGCGGAACGGATAACTGCTTAAGCGAGGCTGGGTAACTAAGCCGCACCAATGCGGTAGGACCGGCGGCGCGCTTGTTTTTACAGCGAAAGAATTTGGCGAAGAGCGGGCATGCAGATGGAGACAGGCGCGACGCCTGTCCTACTTCTGGAGCGTGTCCACGGCCCGCCATAGGTACCACGCTGCTGTGGTGCGGTGCGGCTGCCACCGGACGCCGAAGCGTTCCAAGGCTTCCGGCTCGGGCAGCTTTCGTTTGTCATAGGTGATTTGGAAGCCCCGGCGCACACCAAGATCATGGCCCGGTAACACGTCGGGCCGGCCCAGATTGAAAATGAGGAACATCTCCACCGTCCATCGGCCAACGCCTTTGATCGTGATTAGTCGCTCCACGATTTCCGCATCGGTCAGGCGATCGCATTGGGCGAGAGTCGGCAGCGCGCCGGCGACCGCCTGGGCGGCGACGGCGCGAACATAGTCAACCTTGGCCGACGAAAGACCGGCGGAGCGAAGGCACCCGGTTGTTTCCGCTAGAACCGCCTCCGGTTTGGGAAAACGCCCGGCCCCAAAGAGCGCGCGAAACCGGTTGAGGATAGTCTCGGCCGCCTTGCCGCTAAGTTGTTGGTAGATGACGGACTGGATGAGCGACTGGCAGGGCGGCAGTCGGCGCGCTTGGAGGGTGATCGGGCCGATGCGGGCGATCAAACCGGCCATGATGGGATCGGTTTGGGCGAAGTGTTGGGCGAGGGTTGCGAGCATGGATTGGGGATAGGTGGACTGCCGAAGGGAAGTCATTGGTGGGCGGGATGGTTAGTAGGCGGCGGATAACGCCAGACCCAGTCGCCTTGGTGCGGGTTGGGATTCTGCGTTTCGGGACTTAGTTCCACGCGACCGCCATCGTCTATGCGGTTGAGGCCGACGGAGTAGAGCACGAACTTACCTTCCGGGCCACACTGATAGCGGAGGGGCTGACCATCGGTTAGATCCACGGGGAGGCGCGGGAGATAGGCGGGCACCAGGAGTTCTAGCCGGGCCGGATAGGTGCCTTGGGCCAGGCGGTGGCGTTCGAGCGCGCAGGCGACCAACGCCAGGTCCAGCGAGACTTGGGCCTGAAGCCCTTTCTCGATGACCGATTGGAGCGCCGGCACCAACATCCCCGCCAGCACGCGGTAGGGATGTTGCGTGCGGAGGCTTTTTGCTTGGTCCTGGAAGTTAGTGAGATCGGGAGGGCGCTGGCCTTGAGAGTTACTGGCCGCGGCTTGGATGGGGTCAATGGCCAGTTGGAAGAGTTGGTTGATGTGGATCTGGTTTTGGCGCAGCAGGGCGTGCGGGCCGAAGCCCAAGGAGCGGGCGGCGGAGCGCACATTCACCGTCTCGTCGCCGCGGGCGGAAGAACGCGGGCCGGCGATCATTTGCTCGGTCTGACTGTTGGCGAGGCCGCGCTCGCCGCGGAGAGTCTGGGCCAGGTCGGCGAGGAAATTCAATTGGCTGAATCGCTGCTGGATTTCCTGGAGTTGGGTGTCGCTCCAGCGGTGGTCGGCAAGGCCTTCCCAGACGGGCAGGAGGGTAAGTTGCAGGACAGAGGCGCGTACGAGGTAGGCCAGCATGATGGGTTCATTGCGCAAGGCCTGGTCCAGTTTGAGACTTAATGTGAGGTCGGCCAGCGCGGCGTCGGCGCGGCCTTCGGCGAGGGCGGCGCTGGCGTGGAGGGCAAGCGTCTGGGTGATCGCTTTGGCGGCGGCGAAATGGGGCGCGAGTTGGTCGGGATTATCCCAGGTCCAGGGGAACTGTGCGCCGGGCCGTTGGCTGGCGGCGCGCAGTTCGGCGAACTGGGGTTCAAAGCGAGTTAGCGCAGTGAGCACGACCGCACCGGGGGAGACGTTGCTGGCGGAGGGGGTGTGGCTGCGGTAGGCGTTCGCCCAAGCCGTCAGGTCGGTGCGGCGGGCGACGCGCCAACTGCCCAAGGCGGTGCCGGGAGAGTTGGTGGCAGCGTCGTCCAACATGAGCGTGATGGGGAACGCGGGGGCCGTGGGCTTGGTGAATAGCGCGGCCAGCAGCGGCGTGGCGGCGAAGTTTTGTTCCGCTGGCAGCGGCGGGGGGGCAAAGTCAGCGAGGGTAAGTTTTTCGCCCCGGGCTTCGAGCGCCGTGTGGCAACGGTTCCAAGCACCTTCTGCCCGCCAGTTTTCCTCGGCGATGAACAGCACTCCGAGAGTGAGCAGGCAGCCGCCGGTAAAGAAAACGACGCGCCAAGTGCCGCCGCGAAGCCAGTGGCGGAGACGCAAGAAGGGTGAGGGGCGCGGAGCGCGCTGAGAGGCGGTGGCGGACATGGCGGTGGCGGCTTTTGGCGGAGGTCGAATGGATGGGGGGCGTTCAGTTTTCCGTTACGGGACTATTTAGTTGACTCCACCGACCCCAATACATTGTGGTCAGACTCCGGCAGAACTCTGCCGCCCCGCAGTTGCGCCCAAGCCGTTGGCGTTACTGCCACGGCCTGCTGGAGCAAACGGTAGAAGAGCTTGCCTCGGGATGGGGACTTCCGTCGGTTAAACCGAAATTCCTCAGTGGAGAACCACGCTTCAAATTCCAGAAGCGTGGTCGGATATTTTTCGTCGCGCACGGATCGTTTCCTACAGGTTGGGGTCGGTGGAGTCAACTAAATAGCCCCGTTCCGTTAATCTGTCCCGTGCGCAACCGGCTATTGCAACACCTGTTGTTTAAGAAGGTAACGCGGTCAGCTACGTTCTTCGTGTGGCAGACGAAGCGAACAAAATGACATGCCAGCGCGTGACCGAGGCAGAGCGGTACGTTTGTCTACCGTTGGCGTCGAGGAAAGGAATAATTGTCGCCACACACACCCACGATTTGACTCAAAAAGATTGTTACCGAAGGCGGGGTGTGGGCTGACTGGGTCGGCCCCTGTAAGCTCAAAATGGGTGTTACCCAAATATGAACCCCCACATGAGTGAAAAAACACGTCAAGAAGTGCTGGCCCAAAAGCG
>CAINDV010000904.1 GCA_903847485.1 uncultured Verrucomicrobiota bacterium | reverse complement strand
GGGCGAGGCTCCTGCCGAGCCTCGCCCTACCACGGCCGGCATTTTCAAACAGGCTCTAAGAGGTTAAAGGTTTGTGTTATGTGTTAGAGACTAAGTTTGCGCACCCAGACGTTACGGAAGCGCACCGAGCAGCCGTGCTCTTGCAGATAGAGGGAACCTTTCTCGACGAGTCCGCTAAGCGGTGCCGAGGCGGTGCTCTTTTCGCCAACGGGAACGTGGTCCTGAATCAGCACCCCATTATGCAACACGATGTAGGAACCCGGCTGCACCTTGCCATCGGCTAGCCGCTTGGGCGCGTGAAAGATGATGTCATAGGCTTGCCACTCGCCGGGCTTGCGGCAGGCGTTGACCAGCGGCGGGTTATGCCCGTAGAACTCGCCGCACTGGCCGTTCGGATAGGTCTTGTTGTTATAGCTGTCTAGCACCTGTATCTCATAGCGGCCCATCAGAAAGACGCCGCTGTTGCCGCGGGCCTGGTCGTTGCCCGCCGGGACGGGGGATGTCGCCCATTCGACATGCACCTGGCAGTCACCGAATTCCTCCCTGGATAACATACCGCCGCTGTCGCCTGCAGGGATGGTTATCATCACGCCGTTTTCGAGTTTCCATTTCGGTTCGTCGCTGTGTTTGCCTCGGAACTTGGATAGATCCTTGCCATCAAACAGCACGATGGCATCCGACGGCGGGCCGCCCAGCTTACCGGGATCGACCACCGGCGGTTGCGCCTCTTCCGCAGCGTAAAGTGAGATCGCGGCAAGCGACAGAAGGCAACCCAAGACAATCTTGCGGAACTTGGGCGCGAACCGGATGGTACGGATGAGGGACAGTTTTTTCATAAATATTCTTTCCTAGCGGAATGGGGCTGTCAAGTGCCCACTTTATCATTGTCTATTTTCCCTGAATCACCTGCAACTCTTGGTAGGCGCTGTTTTCTCCGCCGATTTCGCCGGTCACAGGAAACACGGTCCAGACCAGCCGTCGGAAAGTTCCCAGTGGCTTGCCGTCACTGCGGCGAACGCTCGTGGCCACATATTCCTTCGGTTCCATCTTCCGTGTGTCAACCGCCACGATTGGCGTGAACACCGCCGCGTCGGCAACATTCCATCCCGGATCCGTGGCGGCATTGCTGCCGTAGAGAACAAAGTTCTGCTTGGCGCGGTTCCTGCCGCTGGAGGTGAAGGTATTGATCCGAGATATGCCTGTCGGATTCGTTAGATCGAGTTTGTACATCCCGTTGTCAACACCGTTGGCAAAGATCGGATTTCCCCCCCTTGCCCACCTTGCCATCAATTAGTGCAGCAAGCGGACCGTCCACGGTGGGCGGCCCGCCAGATGACACTTTAGCCGGCACGACGGCCGACGCCAACGGGACTTCCTTGAACCCGGTATCGGTCTCAGTCTCCATGACGACATAGCAGTAACTACTCAGGTCAATCGTCAGCGGCTCCTGCTGCCGCCTGATGGTTAGAGTGAGCTTCTTTCCCGCTGCTTGATCCCGCATGGCGCTCAACTCTTCTATGGTCCGTGCCCCCTTGCCATCGCAGGCGACGACCACATCGTCCTTTTTCAGCCCGGCCTTGGCCGCGTCACTGTCGGTGGGCACATCGAGCAGTAAGACCCCGCCGTCGCCAGTTAGGCCATAGGTGGATCGGTCAGCGGTGCCTGCGAGGTCGCGGGCCTGCGCCTGCCACAACAGCTCGGCCGTCGCATTGAGTTTTGGAATCGGCCCGCTGAACGTCAGCTTGATCGGGTAGGCATTGCATTCATACGGTGCCTTAGCCGACAGTTGGATTCGCAATGAGTCGGCGTCCTGACTGAACTTCAGTTGGTCCGTTGTTCCTAACAGCGAGACCCACTGCAGACTCTTCAGGTCGATGCGGTGCTTGTTGAGGGTTTTGATTTTCACCACTGCGCCATCGCCGGGCCAGCCGAGGGTCGTGACGTAAAGGACGTTGTTCGCTTTGTTGCGGGTAAAACGGATGTCCGCCGCCGAACCACTGGGAATGCCATTGAAGTTCCTCTGCCCCTCGCCGAACGCCTCCCAGGTGCACGTCGCGAAGATGGCTTCGCCGATCAAGTCGAAGTCATGCGCCATGACCTTGAGCATGGTGATCACCTCTTCTTCCAACTCGCCATCGCCGGTCAGCGGCACGTTCAACAGCAGGTTGCCGTTCTTGCTGACGACGTCGATGAGGGTATGGACGATTTCAAAACCCTTCTTGTAATCCTTGTTGCGATTGCGCAACCAATACCACTCGGCACCCATGGTCTTGTCTGTCTGCCAAAAGTTATGCTGCAGGGTGCCGGGGAATTCAAACTCGAAATTCTCGGCGCCGATGGGGCAGCCGCCCTTGAAATTGGCCACCGCCTGCAATTTGTCACCATGCTCCCTTAGGCTCTGGTTATAGAGATGCGAGACGATGGTATAGCCCGCCGTCTTGAAGGGTGGCCCGCCGTCGGTGTAGTAGAGATCAGGGTGATACCTATCAATGAGGTCCAGCATCCGGTCCAGGAAGTTCTTCTCGAATGCCGGCGGTCCCACATCCTGTGGCCCTTCATATCCGGGATCGCTGCTGTTCCACGGCACACCGTAGAGATCCGCGAATTGAGGGTCCTGGCCGTCATACGGTACCCCGGCCAGCGGCCCGGTCTTATCGGACCCGTGCGAGGTCTGTAGCCAGCGGAAGCTTCGTGCGACGTGGGAGGCCACGCCGAAATGCAGACCGTTAGCCACCGTCGCCTTCTGCCACATCCCGCACACGTCCTTACCGGCGGTAACCATTGAATTCCAGCGGGGCTGGTATTTCGAATCCCACATATCGAAATTGTCATGGTGCGACGCGACCGGAACCACGTAGCGCGCACCGGCCTGCTTGTAGAGCTTGACCAACCGATCGGCTTGGGCCTGATCGAATTGGGGAGCTTTGAAGAGCTTGCAAATATCCTTGTAACCAAACTTCGAGGGATGCCCGTAGGTGGCACAGTGATACTTGTAGCCCTCACTGCCCTGCTCATACATCCACCGGGCATACCAGGTGGAGGCCACGCCGGGGATGCTTTCCGGCCCCCAGTGCATGAAGATGCCGAGCTTGCCATCAATGAACCATTCCGGCACTTCAGCTTGCTTGAGTGATTCTTCGGTCGCCTCATACTTGGTCGGGGGCTGAGCCACCGGTGGGGCTGCTTGGACCGACGCCATGCAGATGGCCGCACACTGGATGCTTTTGATGATGTTTTTCATTTATACTTATTGGTTAGCAAGTTCCCCGTTCAGACGGTAGCTTTGACCGGCCTTGGTGTTAAGCGTGATGATCTTTTTCTTAAAGGGGGTGTCCATCTGAGTGCGGCGACCCCTACGGGTTGTAGTTTCGCCATGGGTGAAGTTTTTTCGGATTGATCTCAAGGGACGCGGGCCCGACCCGAGGCTCACGAGGCGGCCGTGGTTTTTGACGCTGGGGAGTTGGGTCTACGACGAGTGAGCGGTAGGTGATCGGCCCGACTCGAACCGCTTGTTCGAGCAACCGCCGAAACAGGAGGCCCCGAAACGCCGACCAACGCCGGTTGAAGCGGCAGGCGAACGCCTCCAGG
>CAINDV010000903.1 GCA_903847485.1 uncultured Verrucomicrobiota bacterium | reverse complement strand
TGCTTCAGGATGAGTCTTTGCTCTTGAGGCATGGTGATACTTGACTCCAACGAATTCCCCGCTAGCGTAACCGGCCTATCGACTGCCCGATGGTGTAACGGTAGCACAGCAGACTCTGGATCTGTTTGTCATGGTTCAAATCCATGTCGGGCAGCCAACTCCCACCGGCGACTTCCGATTGGCGATTTTGGCGCTTCATCGCCCCGCCCTCCCGATCACTGCCAGCCGCTGGCGGATTAATTCGATGTGCAGCAAATCCTTCGGGCGGCGGATGGCTTCCTTGCTCCGCATGATCAATTCCAACGGAAGAACGGCGACCTCAATGCCCTGCCAGCTCATCTTGCAGGCCCGGTTGATGACCCGTTGAAACGAGGGCAGGCCGGTCACCTTGTAAACGAAGTTCACGAGCGTGCTGTCGGCCAATTCGACCACGGTATTGCGCACCAACTGCGCTCCCTCGCGGATGGCAACATTGACCGCCTTCATGTATTGGCGGGGAGGCAAATCGAGCCACAGATCCACGTCAATGGTCGAGCCGGGAACGCCCTGTAAGTTGGCTGCAGACATGCCTATCACTTGGAAGCGAATCTGTGCATCGCCGAACGCCCCCAACAATCGAGCGAGCGGAGATAATTGACGTTCATCTGCCAGCGTTCGTCGGGAGTCGCCGCCGCGAACCTTGCGAACAACACTTTTTCGTGCTCGTCCAGCCCCGGCATCCCCCGAAGCTTTCGATACACCTTGGGCCAGTCTTTGAGGCTTGTGGCTTTCATCTTTGCGTTGGGTGGCCATGTGTCGGCGCTGGATTGTCGCTTTCACTTGCACTGCGCCACGATTTCTTCCGCCTTCTGCACACTCACATTTTCGTGGAAGTCATCGTTGACCATCATCACCGGCGCGGTGCCGCAACCGGCGAGGCATTCGACAAACTCCACCGTGAATTTCCCGTCCTTCGTCGTCTGTGCGCCGTGACCGTGGGCGTCCAGACCTAGCTTGTCGCACAGATGTTTGTATAACTCATGCGAACCGCCCAGCGCGCAACTAAGTGTGCGGCAGACCTTGAAATGGAACTTCCCCACCGGTGCCTGCCGGAACATCGGGTAGAAGGTCACCAGTTCCAGCACGTTGATCGGCTGAAGTCCAAGCTTGGCCGCCGTCCATTCAATTGCCTCCTGCGAGATAAAGCCTAAGTGCTCCTGCAAAGCGTGCAGCACCATCAGCGACGCGCTGCGCTTGACGGGGTAGTGCGAGATCAATTCGTTGATCTCAGCATTGAGTTGGGTTGGAACGGTGAAGGCCATCGCTGGTCAAATGCGGATCGGAGTGACTAAGGACGCCGGACTAAGCTCCAACGACGGAAGCGCCCCTGGTTGGTTGGCGGTGCGGGTTTCGGATTTCGGATTTGATTCGGATTTCGTCATTCGGATTTCGGATTTCCTACCGGTCACACTCCCCCATGACAAAGTCAAAGGATCCCAGGATAGCGACTGTGTCACTCATCATGTGTCCCGGCAGCAAGTGCGACAGGATGCTCAAGTTCACGAACGACGGCGAACGGATCTTCAGGCGATACGGCGTGCCGCCGCCCCGGCTGTTGATGTAGAAGCCCAGCTCACCCTTGGGATTCTCGTGGCCAAAATAGATCTCTCCCGGCGGCGCGTTGACGCCCTGAGTTACCAACATGAACTGGTGGATTAGTTCCTCCATGCTCGTCATGACCTTCTGCTTGGGCGGCAGCACGGTCTTGCCATCAGGGATGTTGATCGGCCCGCCGGGCATCTGGTCCAAGCACTGTTCCACTAGGCGCACGCTCTGCCGCATTTCCTCCATGCGGACAAGATAACGGTCAAAGCAGTCGCCTACCGAGCCGAGCGGCACATCGAACTTGAGTTGGTCATAGACCAGATAGGGGTGTGCCTTCCGTAAGTCATAGTCCACCCCGCTGCCGCGCAAGTTCGGACCGGTCAAGGCGTAGTCAATCGCCACCTCCTTCGGGATGACCCCAACGTCCTTGGTGCGATCAATCCAGATCTTGTTCCGGGTCAGCAGCGTCTCGACTTCCTGGATGTCAATGACGACCTCTTTGAGGAACTGGCGGCATTGCTCAATCCATCCCGGCGGAAGGTCGCGCGCCAAGCCGCCAATGCGCGTGTAACTGGTCGTGAACCGCGCCCCGGTCAGTGACTCGCATAGGTTGTAGATCTTCTCCCGCTCCGTGTAGGTGAGCAGGAAGACGGTCAAAGCGCCCAGGTCCATCGCAAAGCAGCCAACCCCCAGCAAGTGCGACGAAATCCGCGCCAACTCGGCGACGATGACACGAATATACTGGCAGCGCGGCGTGAGCAGTTGGTCAATGCCCATGAGCTTCTCGACGGCCAGCGCGTAGGCAACATTGTTGGCGGTTGGGGCCAGGTAATCCAGCCGATCCGTGTACGGGATGAACTGGGTGTAAGTCATGTTCTCGGCGATCTTCTCGTCGCCGCGATGCAGGTAACCAATGTCCGGCATCGCCTTAGTGATGACCTCGCCGTCTAACTTCAGCACGATCCGCAGCACGCCATGCGTGGACGGATGCGATGGCCCCATATTAAGGACCATCTTTTCGCCCTGGAGATCCTGGAGGTCGCCGGAGAGAGACGACGCAGCCTCGGCGGCGCAAGCGGCCGAATCGCGAATCTGAATTGCTTGGACTGCCGACATATTATGCAACCTCCTCGTCGAGCTTGAGTAAGGCCGCGAATTTCAGCAAAGAGTATGGCTCGCCTAACACTGGTTTCCCGCCCTGATCGTCTGGGAAAGAAAGGTTTGCCGGTGCCGGAGTCGGCCCGGCGGCGACCAAGCGGTTACGCTTCGCGTCAACCTTCAGGCGCAGCCTCGAAAGCGAACGCCAGCCCAGCACGACGGTGTCTTGAGACTCCGCAAAAACGACTCGGTCCGCCGTGGCGTGACTTCCCACTCGAACCACAACAAAACCCACCGGCCGTTTTACCCTCCCACCCTCGCCCAAGTCAAACGCCACGGCTTTGCGCTCCGGGCGAACGCCAATGCTTTCCAGAACTGCGGCGGGCAACCAAGGATCAGGGATTTTCTCGGAAACAGGCAGGCGTGCCAGCCTCGCCGTGCGAAGCCGATCGCGGTGGTTTTCAATCACGCAGCTAGCGGTGACGAGCTTCATCTGGTTGCCTCCTCCGGCATCCTTACCCGCGGTTCGCGCTCTATGGCATCCCGGCCGCCGGGCGTGGTGACAAACGGCCCGCCTTCAATCGGCGCAGCCTTGGTGAACGCTACCCCGGGCACCTCGGTCGGCTTGCCGGTGACCGGAAAATCCTTCCGCAACGGGTGGTGCGGGTAGCCTTCCCACATGATGATCCGGCGAAGGTCGGGATGCCCGCGGAAGCGGATGCCCATCAGGTCGTAAGCCTCCCGCTCGTGCCAGTCAGCCGTGCGCCAAACACCGGCGACTGTTGGCAACTCGCTGCGCTCCTCGCTCACGTCAGTCTTGAGGCGCAGGTGGCATCTGTGGCCCAAGCCGTAAAGCTCGTAAACCAGCGTCCAGCGCGGGTCTTCGCCGTAATTGTCCACGCTGGTGACATCCAGGAGAAAATCAAAGCCAAGCTCCGTCTTGGCGAAACCACACACCTCGGCAATGCGCTCCGCGTCCGCCAGCTTCAGCGTCACCTCGCCGCGAAACTCCGCCGGTTCGGAAAGGATTCCCCCGAACTTCTCCCGCAGCTTCTTGGCTTGGTCCAGGGCGGTCATTGTGGAACGGCTGATGGCTGACGGCTGACAGCCGACGGCTGATGCTGATACGGCAACGCCGGGCCGGGTTTCTTGAGCGTGGCGAGCAGCGGTTCGCGCATCACCTTCTTCTGCAACTTCATCATCGCGTCCAGCAACGCCTCGGGGCGCGGCGGGCAGCCCGCCACATAGAAATCCACCGGGATGATATTGTCCACGCCCTGAAGCACCGCGTAGCTGCGGTACATCCCGCCGGTGGAGGCGCAGGCCCCCATGGCGATGACCCATTTCGGCTCGCCCATCTGGTCGTAGATGCGCTTGACCACGGTCGCCATCTTGTAAGTGACGGTTCCGGCGACGATCATCACGTCCGACTGGCGCGGGCTGAAGCGCATCACCTCCATGCCGAAGCGGGAAATATCGAAGCGGCTGGCACCGGTGCCCATCAACTCAATGGCGCAGCACGCCAGGCCCATCGGCATCGGCCAGAGCGAGTTCTGGCGAAACCAATTGAGCGCCGTGTCGAGCTTGGTACACACCACCTCGGTCTCCAATCTGGAGTCGTAGCCGATTTCTTTAGTGGTCAACATGGAGTATCCGTCACGCCGGAAACGCGGGGGAAAATAGGGGCCAACGACCGGGGCGGCAAGCTGTTTCGCGGCGGGCGCAACGGCTTCAAGGCGCGCCAATCACCGGCGGCGCGAGTTCCGTGCCCGTCGGAACGGCTGGGCCGTCGGCAATCATTGGTGGCAGAGCCGCCAGCAGAGGCGGCACGCGGACGGGAAGTTCGGGCAGGCAGGGCTTCATCCCGGATGTCATTTTCCAGAAAAGCACCAACCCCGTCAGCGTCAGCGCCACTCCGATCAAGTTCAGCCACCACGGCTGAAAACCCGTCGGTGCCAACGCGTCACCCTGGTTGAAGCCCGGAATCTCGAACGGCAGATAGGGCGCGGCGAAGACGCAGCCATTGTAAAAAGCGTGCCCGAAAATGCACGGCACCAGCGAACCGGTGCGCAGAAACCACCAGCCCAGCAGGCCGCCGAGCGCAAACGCGGAGATAAATTGCCACGGGTTCATGTGCAGCCCGGCAAAGAGCAGCGCCGAGAAAAGAACCGCCTTGCGCTGGCTGTAGCGGCCCAGGAAACCGTGCAGCATCAGCCCGCGGCAAAGCGGTTCCTCAGTCAACGGTGCCACCAAAACTAGCACCACCAGACTGCCGACGGGACTTCTTTCCGAGGCAAAGGTGCTCTGGAGAATCTTCAGAACCCATTCCGGCATCGGCAGCAGTGTGCGAAACAAGTTGTCCGCCTCCGACAGCAAGATTACCGCGCCCGTCAGCGTGAGCACCGCACAGCCCAGAAGCGCCACCGGTACGCTTCCGATCGGCAGTGCCTGCCGCAGCGATTGGCGGCCGATGAAGTGACCAACCAGCAGGGTCAGCCCGCACGCCAGCGGGTTGATTACCGCAATCACGGCCGGGTGGTCAATCAGGCGGACTTTGAGAACCATCTGCGCCACGACGAACGGCATCACCAAGGCGGACTGAACCGCGACAAACACCACGCACAGCAGCGCAGCTTGCCAGAATCCAGGATATGGTCGCGGAGCGTTCATCGGTCAACAGACGCGCACCAGCAGACGGCAAAGCGCGCTTCTATTCAAGCAGATTACGACGTTCTGTATAAATGGTTTCCTCGTAGCGGCGGCCTGTGACCGCCGAGGGGGCTTGGCGAAAGCCAGGGTCCATCGGTGCTCGCCGAGCGCCGCTACGGTTGGGTTGCCGAGGTCTCAGCTTGTCTGCTCCGCGCAAATCCGCCTTGCCGCCTCCGCCCGATGCCATACGCTGGTCCCTCGACAACGCCCAACTACACTTTATGAAACCGCACCTGCTCTTCGGCCTGGCTCTTCGCATCTTGGGACTCGTCTTCCTTTACCACGGGTTGAACGGTCTGCCTTCACTGCTGCCGGTGCTATTCGGCGCGTTCATGTCCATGAACCCCGCCGGCCTGGCCGTCTCGCTGTTCTCCGTGGTATGGCCCTTTGCGGTCGCGTGGTGGCTCCTGGGCGGAGCGCCTTGGGTGGCCCGGCGGGCGTATCCCGATTCCTCTGACTAACCCAGAGCCTCTTTCAAAACCCCGGCGGCGTAGCGGCGGTCTGGCGGCTGCCGCCATATTCCCCTTGGAAAACCTGATGTTTTCGGCGAAAACCGGTTCGCCGCTACGAGGTGTTGAAATCGTCTCCCATTTAACCTTTTTCACCTTTTCACCAACCTGTTAATGACGCTCGAAATCCGTGGAGTGCCGCGCGTAAGCGAGTCGTCGCAAAAATCCCCGCGCGGGAAAACCGCCCGCCGGAACCTATGATTGGTTACCGGCAACCGGCGTCCTTACCTTGCTCCTCGCCTCTCGCCATGCGGCAATCCCCGCTTGCAACATCCCTGAGCCGCGCCTACTTTGCGCCTTAGTGAACAAAGTGCCGCCCATTTGCCATCTGTTTGCGGGCCAGTGCGCCCAACCGGAACGCTGCCCGCTCAGCGCGGTCAAGGCCGGCTCCATTGTGTGCATTAAGCAGCTCGACACCTCGCCCGATGTCACCCATCGCCTCCGCGAGTTGGGGCTGCGCGAAGAGCAACGCATCAAGCTGGTCAGCCGCCAGTCCACTTATATCTGCCAGGTCTGCAACGCCCGCCTTGGCCTTAGCCAGCAACTGGCAGAGAACATCATGGTCGAAACGATCTCCGCCCCGCCCCAGGCGGCCTGAGTTATGAGCACCGCGCTCCAACCCTTGACCGCCCTGCCGGCCGGGTCCGCCGGCACCATCGCCGACATCAAACTGCCGTCGGATCAACTTTCTCGTCTCATGGAAATGGGGCTTCTGGCCGGCACACCGGTGGAACTGATGCGTTTCGCGCCGCTGGGCGATCCGGTGGAAATCAAGGTCCGCGGTTACAACCTGAGCGTCAGCCGCCACGAGGCAGAACAGATTTTCGTTTGCCAGACGGGCATTGGAGAACGCGGAAGGCCGAAGGCCGAATGAAGAAGGCATCCGTAGGACAGGCGTCGCGCCTGTCCTACTTGTTCGCACCGCCTTCTAACTTCTAACTCCTAACTCCTGCCTTCCGCCCCCATGCCGCCCGTCCGCCCCCCACCTCCGCTCCATCGTCCCAGTAAGCCGCTCTACGCGGTCGTCACGGGCAATCCCAATTGCGGCAAGACCACCGTCTTCAACGCCCTCACCGGTCTGCGCGCCAAGGTCGGCAATTACGCCGGCGTCACCGTCGAGCGTAAGGAAGGCCGCCTCCAACACGCGCCGCCGGACCTCACGGTGCGCGTGCTCGATCTGCCCGGCAGCTATAGCCTCAGCCCACAATCGCTGGACGAGCAGGTGGCGCGCGACGTTCTCCTCCAACGCGTGCCGGAAATCCCGCCGCCCGCCGTGGTGGTCGTTGTGCTGGATGCCTCCAATCTCCAGCGCAATCTCTACTACGCCACGCAAGTCATCGAACTAGGTTACCCGACGCTCATCGCCTTGAACATGCTCGACGTGGCGGAGAGTCTTGGTCACCAACTCGATGCCGCCGCCCTAAGCCGCGAGTTAGGTGTACCCGTGGTGCCGCTAGTAGCTAGTTCGGGACAAGGCATTGCCGAACTGCGCCAGCACATCGTCGCCGCGCTCCGATCGCCGCCGACCGATCCGCCGCAGAACTTCTGCGAACTCCCGCCAGCCTTTGCCGCCGAAGCCGCGCGCCTGGCCGACCACCTGGCGGAAACTTCACCCGAATCACCGCATAGTGGAGCAGGCTTCCAGCCTGTCTCAGCGGACAGGCTGGAAGCCTGTCCCACTATCAGCGCTCCAGCGGCTTCCCAAGAGCGCCCTACCCTGGCCGCCGCCAAAGCGCTGCTGCTTCTGAGCAGCGACCAGCCTGCTTCCTCCAGCCACGATCCGTATCCCGCTGCCTTACAGCAAGCAATCACCGCCGCTCGCCAGCGCCTAACCGCCGCCGGCGTGGACTGGCGCAGTGCTGCCATCGCCGGACGTTATCAGCGCGCCGCCGCCATCGAGCAAGCCGTCCTTACCCAGACCGGCCCCGGCGGCGAGACGCCCAGTGACCGCATTGACCGCGTCCTCACTCACAAGATTTGGGGCACGCTGATTTTCTTCGCCGTCATGGCCTTGATGTTCCAGAGTATCTTCACCTTTGCCCGCATCCCGATGGACCTGCTCCAATCCATCGTGGATGGCTTTGGCGCGGCGGTGAGCCGGGCGATTCCCCCCGGCGATCTCAACAGTCTCCTAACTGATGGCGTCATCGCCGGCGTGGGTGCGGTCATCGTCTTCTTGCCGCAGATACTCTTACTCTTTCTCTTTATCGGTTTTCTTGAAGACACCGGCTACATGGCGCGGGCGGCATTCCTGATGGACCGGCTGATGAGTAAGGTCGGGCTGCACGGAAAGAGCTTCATCCCCATGCTAAGCTCCTTCGCCTGCGCCATCCCCGGCATCATGGCCACTCGCACGATTGAAGGTCCGCGCGACCGGATCGTCACCATCCTTGTCGCACCGCTGATGAGTTGCTCGGCGCGACTGCCGGTGTACACGCTGCTCATCGCTGCCTGTATTCCGCAGCGGCATGTCTTGGGCTTCTTGCACCTGCCGGGACTAACCTTGCTAGGCATGTATCTCCTGGGTATCGTGGTGGCACTCTTCATGGCGTGGCTTTTTAAGCGGACCTTGCTGAAAGGCGTGACGCCTATGCTCATCCTGGAACTGCCGCCTTACAAACGCCCGCTTTTCCGCCAAGTGTTGCGCCATGTCTGGGATCGCTCCAAACTCTTCCTCCGCCGCGCCGGCACGGTGATCCTGGGAATCAACATCCTACTCTGGTTCCTCGCCACCTATCCCCGCAGCGCGGAAGTGCAAAAGGAGTTCGCCTATAAGCGCGCCGCCGTCTTCACCGCCGCCCGCACGGCCGGCCTGAATCCGAAAGATTCCCGCTTCGCCACCCACCTGAAGTCTCTCGACCGCCAGGAAGCTGGTGCCCGCGTCCGGCACAGTTTCGCCGGCGGTCTAGGCCGCGCGATCGAACCTTTCATCGCGCCGCTGGGCTTTGACTGGCAGATCGGCATCGGCATTGTGACTTCCTTCGCGGCGCGGGAAGTCTTTGTCAGCACCTTGTCCACGGTTTACAACGTCGGCGACGACTCTAGCGGCACCAGCCTGGTGCAGACGCTGCACGAACAGCGCCGCCCCGACGGCCAGCCGGTCTATACCACGCTCACCGGACTGACACTGATGGTCTTCTACGTCTTCGCCCTGCAATGCGTCAGCACGGTTGCGGTGGTGCGGCGCGAAACTAACTCCTGGAAGTGGCCGCTCTTCCAATGGTTCTACATGGGTGTGCTCGCCTGGGGACTGGCCTTCGCCACGCGCCAGGTCGGCCTGCTGCTGGGGATGAACTAAGGTGTAAGTTCTGAGCCGTAACTATGCAGTTAGGGCTGGAGAGCACACACCTCCGGCGTGTGGTTGGCGGCGGCGCGCCGCAAACTTCCACCCCCCCAATTACAGTCACCGGTTGGTGCCGAAACCTCAGTGCTATCTCCAACTTCGTCGCGTTCGGCGAAGATTTCTTTAACGCAGAGGCCGCAAAGGTTGGCGCGGAGTCCCGCAGAGAAAGCTTTTCCTCCGCGACCCTTGGCGGAGCCACTCTGCGACCTCTGCGTTGAATCGGGTGGCCTGCCTGTTTGGTTGCGGCTCCGCCGCTCTAAGCCGCTGCGGCTCACCACGGACGTGTCCTCCGAATAGTTACGGCTTAGGTTCACAATTCGTTTCTATTCAGCCCGAAATCCGAAGTTGAACGACGAATGACGAATAGAGTCCGAAAACCGAATGACGAAGCGCCGCTGACGGCGGTTAGGTTCTGGGCCAAGTCTAGCGCCCGGTCCAACCAAGAACTAAGCCGGCCTGTGCGGAGCACACAGACCGCGGGTTTCGGGCTTCGGACTTCGTCATTCTTTCGTCATTCGCCATTCGACTGCGGAGTTCGGGCTGAGTAGTTACCACAGTTCTTTAGTCATGGCTTCCTGCAAGCGCTCGAATTGCGCCTCTAACTCCGGCAGGCGGGCCGCGACGGCCGCTAAGTCGCCACTCTTTCCGGCTTGCTCCAACTCGTAAGCCACTTCCCCCAGCGCCGCGCTGCTGACATTGCTCGCTGCACCCTTGATGGCATGGGCCTGGCGCTCGGCACCGGCGGCGTCACCGGCCTGTAGCGCGGCCCGCAACGCCGCGATCTGCTTAGGCATGTCGGTTAGAAAAACCTGGCCGACCGCACGCACTGCCTCGTCGTCATCCATCAGCCGGGACAGGAGGTCCGCCTTGTCGAAGACTAAGGGTGCGGGAGGTGGGGGAGGTGAAACGGGAGGCGTGAAACGTGAAACATGAAGCGTGAGGCGTGAGGAGGGACTCTCGCCCGCAGGTAACTCCGCTGGTGACTTACTGCCTTCCGCACTCCGCGTTCCGCGCTCCGCACTCTCCTTGGGAAGCCATTGCTCCAACATGGCCGCCAGGGACCGGGGCGACACCGGCTTGGTCAGGTAGTCATTCATGCCCGCCGCCAGGCAGCGCTCCCGGTCGCCCTGCATGGCATGGGCGGTCATGGCAATGATCGGCAGGGGAGAGAGGGAGGTGGGATGAAGGCTGAAGGCTGAAGGCTGAAGGCTGAAGGCTAAAGTAGAGGAGGCTTCCGGCGTTGGTTTTCCACTGCTAACTTCTAACTCGTAACTCCTAATTACGCGGGTGGCGGTAAGGCCGTCCATCTCCGGCATCTGCACGTCCATCAGGACTAAGTCGTAAGGCAGGGTAGCGAGGGACTGGAGGACTTCCAAGCCGTTGGCCACCGCGTCGGCACGCAGACCCAGCTTTTTCAGGATGGCCAGGGCCACCTGTTGGTTGGTGGGGTTGTCTTCGGCTAATAGGATGCGCCATGGTTTCCGGCGGGCTTCACTGGCCGGCAACCCGTCGCCGCGTGAGGGCACGCTGCCTACAACAGAGGGCACGCGGCCTGCAATATCACCTGCCCGTTCTTTGTAGGCCGGGTCCCCTGACCCGACGTCCCCTAACCCGGTGGCCACGCCGCCGCGTGAGGGCACGCGGCCTACACTGTCGCCTGCCCCGGTGGCTGGCTGACTAAGGCTGCGGAGCAACTCCGCCTTGCGCGCCGGCTTAATCAGGCAGGCGGCAAAACCAAGGTCCGCCAACGACTGACTGCCGCCGGGCTGGCCGAGTGAAGTTAGCATGACTAAGCGGATAGCCTTCAGCGTGGCGTTGGCCCGGATAGCCCAGGCCAGGGTCGCGCCGTCCATGCCGGGCATCTGCATATCCAGAATGGCCGTCTGGAACGGATCCCCGGCCGCAACGGCCCGCATCAACACTTGCAGCGCGCCCAGGCCGTCCGACGCTTTCTCCACCCGCACCCCCCAGGCGCGGAGTTGGGTCGTTAGCACCTCGCGGTTAGTGGCATTGTCATCCACCACCAAGATATGAGTGCCGAATAAGTCAGCCGGCGGTTGCAGGTCGGGGATTGGTTCCGCGGCCCGGGCTAGGCGCGCGGTGAACCAAAACTCCGAGCCTTGGCCAGCGACGCTGGTGACGCCGATCTCACCACCCATGAGTTCCGCCAGTTGTTTCGAGATAGCCAGCCCCAGGCCAGTGCCGCCGTAATGGCGAGTCGTCGAGGCATCTACCTGCGTGAACTTCTGGAAGAGAAGCGCCAGTTTGTCCGCCGGAATGCCGATGCCAGTGTCGCGGATCGCGAAGCGCACCACAACTTCGGAGTCAGTGGCGGATACTAGGCTGGCCCGCACGCCGACTTCGCCTTGCTTGGTGAATTTCACGGCATTGCCGGCTAAGTTCAGGAGCACCTGCCGCAGGCGGCCGGGGTCGCCGCGGAGATAGGTGGGCACCTCCGGAGCGGCGGCGCAGATGAACTCGAGGCCTTTGTCGTGGGCACGCAGGGCCACCACGGCGGCGAAGTCATCCAGTACGGCGGATAGATCGAAGTCCAAGGCTTCTAAGTCGAGCTTGCCGGCTTCGATCTTGGAGAAGTCCAGAATGTCATTGATCAGACTGAGGAGGGATTCGCCACTGGCGCGGACAGTCTCGGCGTACCGACGTTGCTCGTCGTCGAGGACAGTATCCAACAGCAGGCCGGTCATGCCGATGACGCCGTTCATCGGCGTGCGGATTTCGTGACTCATGTTAGCCAGGAACTCACTCTTGGCGATGTTAGCCAACTCAGCCTGGCTGGCCAGCTCCTTGGCGCGGGCGGTGGCCACCACGGACATGGCCAGCGCCTCCTGCGTTTGGGCCTTGGCTTGGAGGAGATCGTCCTCCGTTCGCTTGCGCTCGGTGATGTCATGCCCGACGCCGACTAACCCGATCACCTGACCGTCCGCGTCGTGCAGCGGGAGCTTTGAGGTTAGTAACCACCGCCGGCGGCCTTGGGCGTCGGTGAACGATTCCTCGCGATTGATGACCGGCTGACCGTTCTTAATCACCGCCTCGTCGTCGGCCAAGAAGTGCGCGGCTACCTCCGACGGGAAGAACGCAAAGTCGCTCTGGCCCAAGACTTCCGCCTCCGTGGCCCGCCCCATATTCCGCAGGTCGGCCGGGTTGGCCAGGGTTTTCCGGCCCATGGTATCCTTGGCATAGATCGCGTCCGGCAGGTGGTCAATCAGCGTCCGCAGTAACTGGCGCTCGTTGGCGACCGCCGCCTCCAACTGCTGGCGCGCGGTGATGTCGCGCACCACCGCCTGGAGCACTGAGCGCCCATCCAGTTGCATGGCACTGAGTAACACCTCGGCCGGGAACGTCGCGCCGGTGTCAGCCCGACGATGCACCCACTCGAAGCGCTGGCCCCCCGTGGCTATCGCTGCGGCGATCCGCGCTTGCGCCAGCGTCATGGAATCCGTGCCGCACGGCTGCTGCGGCGGGGAAAGGTCGCCGGGGTGCTTCGCGCAGAACTCATCCTGGGTCGCGCAGCCGAACATCGCCAGCGTCGCTTGGTTGCAGTCGAAGAACCCCTTTTTGTCCAGCAGCATCACGGCGTCACCGGTCGAGTCGAAGAGGGTACGGAACTTCATCTCCGAGCGGCGCAATGAGGCCTCGGCCAGCTTGCGCTCGGTTATATCGCGGAGCAGGCCCACGGCATGCCAGCGACCACTTAGGAGGACCGTGGAAAGCGAGAGTTGGACAGAGATCTCCGTGCCGTCTTTGCGGCGGGCCTCCAAGTCAAGTGTTTTACCCACGGCGGCCCCTTGTCCCGTCTGTTGAAACACTGGAAAGGCGGCGTGGTGCGCGGCGTGATAACGCGGGGGTACGAAGAGCGCATGCAGGTTTTGCCCGATGGCTTCCGCGTTCGTATAGCCGAGGATGCGCTCGGCGGCCGGGTTCCAATAGGACACGCGACCTTCGGAGGTCATCATCAAGATGGCATCCTGAGCCGAGTCGGTAATAGCACGCAGGCGAACTTCGCTCTCCCGCAGCGCCGCCTCCGCCTGCTGGCGCTGGGTAATGTCTATGGCCATGCCGATGACACAGGACTTCTGGTCAAACTGGAACCGCCTTCCTGTAAAGAAACACGGGGTCTTAGTTTGGTCTTTGGCCAGGAAGTCAGCTTCCACCGTGGCTTCGCCCAACTGAAAAACCCGCTGGATCGTCTCCGCGACACGCCCTTTGTCCAGCTCGCCAAAGAGGTCCAAGGGAGTTATCCTGGCAAGATCCGCGGCGGAGTAACCGGAGACCTCTTCAAAGTTACTATTCCAGCGCAAGAACCGACCTTGATCGTCGAATAGGTAGAACAGTCCCGGCAGACTATCGAGGGCCGCCTGACTGAAGTCTCTTTCCCGGCGGATAAGTGCTTCTGCCTGCTGGCGCTCAGTAATGTCGCGGAAGCTCCACACCCGGCCCACGCCCAGGCCGCCGACTTGCTGGGGCTGCGAGTAGCGTTCGAACGTCCGCCCGTCCTTGAACTCCAGCACGTCAAAGGACGTAGCCTCGGGTTGCGCATACAAGGCCTCCACTTTGGCGACAAAGCTCCCGGGGTCTTGTAACTGCTCCAAGACAGACGCCAGCACCTGGCGGTCATCGCGCGCCGCCAGGAGGTCCGCCGGGAGGCGCCATAACTCGGCGAATTTCTGGTTGAACTGTTCCACCCGGCCGTTCCGGTCCACGACCAGCAAGCCATCGGCGGTGGACTCCAGTGTGGCCTGGAGGACGGAGAGCGAGTAGGCCAGTTCGCGGGTCCGTTCGGCGACGCGCTGTTCGAGTCCGTCATGCGCGGCTTGCAAGGCGCCGTCGCGGGTTTGAATCTGCGCCAACATCTGGTTGAACCCTTCGGTCAAGGTGCCCAGTTCATCATTGGCGAATTTGTGGGCGCGCAAGGAGTAATCACTCTTGGCTACCACGGACTGAGCCGTCTGGGCCAGGGCTTCCAAGGGCCGGGCTAAGAAGCGCAGCAGCCACAGCCCTACGAGTAAAGCGCCGCCCAAGGCGATAACTAACACGCCCAGCGTCACGAAGACCTTGGCCCGCAATTGGTTGTACAACTCATCGAGATCAGACTGGAGATAGACGGTGCCTTCCAAATCCTGGCCGTCCCGGCTGTAACGCACCGGCTTGAACAGGTGTAAGTGGCCGTTCGCGAAGACACACTCGGCCGCCTGGACCTTGGGCGGCGGGTGGGATGAGTCGTTGACGCGCTGGTATTCGGCGAAGACCTTACCTTCGGCGTCGTAGAGGATGGCATGCGTGATGTGCGGATGGGCAGTCAGCGATCTTAGCAGTGTTTCGCGGGCGAACTTGGCGTCGTTGAAGGCCAGTGGCGCCTGCGCATTGTCCGCGATAATCTGGGCGTAAATCTGGAGATTCCGGGGCATGGCCCGCCGCAACTCAAACAGGTCCGCCGCGATGAACCCCAGCGCGCCGAGCACCAGCGCGGCGGCCGAGCAGGTGAGGGTGAGCCAGAGCAGCTTGTGTTTGAAGGGCAGGTTGGCGAAGCGTTTCATCTTAGTCTTACTTAGCCGGGCGGACGTCCTTGACTACTAAGGCGAGTTTCAGCAATTGGGAACCAAGGATCAACTGGGCGCGGGCGGCGGCAGCGGGGTTGGCCTCGAACTTCACGCTGCCTTCCACCATTACAAAGTTGAGGCTGCCGCCACCTTGCGCGAAGTCTTTGCTCTCTCCCACCAGCAGGGTGGCGGCGCCGCCCAGGGCCGCTTGGATCTTAGCGGAGGATTTCCCGGCCGCGCCGGGCACGAATAGAATATGCACACCACTCCCAACGCGGTCGGCCGTCACCGCCTGGAGTTGCAGCGGGTGACCGTTCACACTCTTGCCCGCCAGCAACGCTTGGAACACAGTCAGGGCCTCCCCGCCGTCGAGCACACCAATGATAAAGGGACTGTCGGGCGCGGGCAGGCTATTGGTGGGCCACTCGACGAGCTTGGCGAAGTTATAGAGATAGCCGCCCTTGACCTTGTACTCCACCGAGGCATCGGCCGCCGCGGCATGCCCAGGGAGACCGGCGAGAGCGGCGGCCAGCACCAAGGCGGCCAGCCAGTGTCCGCCGCGCGGCCAACGCTGAGGTATGCGGAAAGACATGGCCTCAAAATTTCCAGGTAAGTTTGCCGAAGATGCTGCGACTGACTTCGGTCGGTTGGGTATAGACCGGGTTGAACTCGCGGTGCGAACCCGCCAGGTTCTGCCCGACGAGCGCCAGTTCAAGCCGCCGGGTGGGACGCCAGGCCAGTCGCAGATCAAAGGTGACGTAGCTGGGGATGTTCGCTTGCCCGCGGGACGGACCGCTTCCGTCTGTGCCCGCACTGGCAATGCCGTCCACGTAACGCACCCAGGCATCCAAGTCAACCCGCTGGCCCAGGTTCATGCTCGACCGCAAGGAGGCCTGATACGCCGGCGCGGCTATGACCGGCGTTTGGGGAACCCCCCGGCTGTTGGGCGGGGCGCTGAGGTCCGCCTGGAGGGCGCTGAACAGCCCTTGCAAACGCCACATGTCGGCCACCTGCCAGGTGGCGGTCAGTTCGCTGCCGTAGGTCAGGCCGTGCGCATTGTTGTTGAGTTGGGATTGTGCCTGCAAGTAGTTAGGCAGCGCGCTGAAGTCCAGGCGATCTTCGTAGGCACGCAGGTTGTCGTAGTCATTGACGAAGGCGGCCACATCCAGTGTTAGCCGCCGATGGGCTTGAATCCGGTAGCCCAACTCATAGGCGATGAGGGTTTCCGACGCGAAATCTGGATTGCCGTTCACTGACACCAGCGTGGGTGGGAGGGTGGGTACGAAAGGCGGTAGGACGGCCACATTGAAGCGAGCGTCGCGCTCAATCTGGGACGGAGTGCGCACGGCGCGGGCGACCGAGGCCCAGACCGTTTGTTTGTCAGTGGGCGTCCAAGCGAGCCGCGTCCCCGGCTCGAATTCGAAGCCGGTGTAATCGTTATGTTCCAGCTTGGTGCCAAGCGTCAGCCGCAGCCGGTCGGGCACGAGCTGGATTTCATCCTGCACAAAGAGGTTGCCGACTTGGTCGGAGCGGGAAGTCCGACTCAGGTTCACCTCGACACTACCATCGAGTTTCGACTGACTTAGGCGATAACCGCCGCCCCAGACGATTTCCTGGCGGGCGCCCAGTTGGAAGCGGTGGCGGAGATCCAGGTCATAAGTGTCCCGGGTTTCCGCCAGCGCCGGGCTTTCCAGGTTTGACCGGTCGTAATAGGTCTGCACGCTGAAGTCAGATTCCTCCGAAAACTGATGGGTCCAGCGCCCCAGCAGGTTGCCGCCGCTTTGATCCCAGTAACCCGACCGCGGAAAGGTGTAGCCGGTGGGCGGCGGCGGCACGCCGAAGATAGGACGAACGAGTTGCTGATCCGTCTGGTTGGCGCTTAGTCCAAACATGTCGCCTTGCAGCGTAAAGCGATCGCCCAGCGACGGTTCCCAATCCAGGCGGAATCCCCCCTGGCCTTTCCACCAGGCGTCGTTCGCGTCTCCGCCGGTCACCAGTTGGGAGTTATTCCAATCGTCATACTTGCCATAAAGGCGGAAGAAGGTGTTAGTCCCGAGTTGGACGCCGTACCGCACGCCGGCCAGCACGAGCAGTTCGGAGCCACCGCCGCCGGTGAGCAGGAGGCCCTGCGTTTCGCGGGCCGGCTTGCTGACGATATTGATGACGCCGTTGACCGCGTTGGCCCCCCAGACGGAGCCGCCGGGACCGCGGATTACCTCGATACGGTCCACGTCCTCCAGCAAGATATCTTGCGCCTGCCAGAACGTGCCGGCGAACAGCGGCGTGTAAACGCTCCGCCCATCCATCAGCACCAGCAGTTTCTGGGAATAGGTGCCGTTAAATCCCCGTATTGACACGGCCCACTGGCTGGCGTCCACTTGGGCCACATCCACGCCGGGTGCCAACCGCAGCGCTTCGGGCAAGTTTAGCGCGCCGGAACGGCGGATGTCGTCGCTCGTGATGACACTCACAGCGGCCGCCACGCCACTGAGAGGTTCGGCTTTCTTGGACACCGAGGTCACCTTGATGGCACCCAGATCCTCCAGGCTCATGGCGACGAAATCCGGCTCGGCAGGCTTAACCGGGGTGGCGGCATCAGCGCCGAATAGTGCGCCGCACGAAACCAGTAATAACCAACTCCCGATCCAGGGGTGGAGTTGACGCTGGTTCATGGGCGCTGGCCCTCCGGCAGCACGAGTTTGCCACCCGCGATCATCTTAGTGCGGAAGGCCTGCAGTTGGACCCGGGCGAGCTTGGACGGCAGATGGTGCCCGTGTTCCCAACGCTGGACGGTCGCGTGACTGACGCCCAGCAGTCGCGCCAGGTCTTCTTGACTCAAGGCGAGCTGTTGCCGCATGACGGTTACCAACTCCGAATAACTGGCTTCGGCTGTGTTCATCGTGTTCATCGTATTATCGTGTATCGCGCCGGCAGACCCCGCAACGCTACGGTGCCGGCCCAAATGTAGCCGCACTTGTCACAGCATCGGCAGCTACACGGGAAACTTGAGGAAAATTTTCGAGCAGCCTGAATCCGCACTCAGAGCGTGCTTGAAACCGAATTCCAAAGTGAAAATGCCTCCGAGTAGTGGGACCGGCTTCCAGCCGGTCTTTTGCGGTTCGCCCTACGGAATAAATCTCCCCTGCGACTGACAGCGCAACTGGACAGGCAGGATGCCTGTCCCACTACCCTTCGCCGCCTGTCTGTTTCGGAGTTCGGGTTGAAAACACCGGCCCTGGTAGGGCGAGGCTCCTGCCGGGCCTCGACGGCAGCCGCCGCACGCTGGTTCCGAAAGGCTCGGCAGAAGCCTCGCCCTACCGCTGGGCGACTTTTCAAACACGCTCTAAGACTGGCTTCTAACTGTCTGCTGGCGCGCGCCGCGGTGGCTTCAGTTTCAGTTCGCGCGCATGCAGCCAGGCGAAGAGCACCGGCGTCACAATGAGGATGTGCAGGAAGCTGCTTATCATTCCGCCGAGTACCGGTGTGGCCAGCGGACGCATTACTTCCGAGCCGGTGCTGGCGCTCCACATGATCGGCAGCAACGCGGCCACGGTGGTGGCGACGGTCATGACTTTGGGCCGCAGGCGGAGCTTCGCGCCGTCCTTTACCGCTTGGATCAAATCCGCGTAATTGAAAGCCGAGCCGCGCTCGGCGCGCTTCTTTTGCAAAGCCTCTTCGAGATAGACCACCATGACGATCGCCGTCTCAATGGCGGTGCCGAAGAGCGCGATGTAACCTACCCACACCGCCACACTGAAGTTATAGCCCAGTAAGTATTGGAGGAAGACCCCGCCGGTCAGCGCAAACGGCACGGCCAGGATAACATGGGCCGCCTCTTTCGCGGAGTGATAGACGACATAGAGCAATAAGAAGATAATGCCGAGCACCGTGGGCACAATGACTTGCAAGGTGCGTTGGGCGCGGAGTTGGTTCTCATACTGGCCGCTCCACTCAATAGTCATGCCTTCACCTAGCTTGATCTCTCGTGCAATCCGTTCGCGAGCCTCCTGCACGAAGCCGCCTAAGTCGCGCCCTTGCACATTGGCCTGCACGAACACCCGCAACCGGCCATTCTCACTGGTGATCTCGCTGGGGCCGATTACCCGCTTGATCTTGGCGATCTGGCCCAGAGGAATCACCTTGCCGCCGGGCGTGAACACGAGCACATCGCCGAGCCGCTCAATCTCATCGCGGTCGTCCCGCTGAAAGCGCACTTGGATCGGGAACCGCTGCCGACCCTCAATGGTGGTGGTAACATTCTTACCACCCAAGCCGGTCTCTACCACGTCCAGCACCGTCTTGGCGCGCAGGCCGTACCGAGCCATCGCCACGCGGTCCAGTTCGATGTTGAGGTAAGGCTTACCTTGGAGCCGTGACGGAGCCACGCCGGCGGCACCGGGGATTTGGCGCATAACCTTTTCCACCTCGAAGGCTTTGTTCTGCAAGGCATCTAAGTTGTCGCCGAGTATCTTCACGCCCACCTGCGCCCGGATGCCGGTACTGAGCATAAGGATGCGGCCCTCGATAGGATGCAGAAAGCCGGGAACATAGCCCGGTGCCTGACTAAGTTTCTCGGTTAGTTCGGCGACTAACTTCTCCGGCGTCATGCCGGGCCGCCACTCGGACTCCGGTTTGAGTTCAATAGTCGTTTCGATCATCTCCACCGGTGCCGGATCAGTGGCGGTCTCGGAACGGCCCAGTTTGCCGGCGGCGGATTGGACTTCGGGCACTTGCTTCATTACTTGGTCCTGCCAGGAGATAAGGCGCTTGATCTCAGTAAGAGAAGTGCTTGGCAGAAGGACTGGCATGAAGAGCAGACTGCCTTCGTTTAACGTCGGCATGAACTCACTACCCATGCCTTGTGCCACCTTGCCAAGCCCCGGCCAGTTCGCCACCGCGCGGGCCACCGGCCGCGGCAGACCGAAGGCTAGGACGGCCGCGATGGCCAGCAAACCCGCCGCCGTGCTTAAGACGGCGCGACGGTGGCTCAAGGCCCAATCGAGCGCCGGAGTATAGATGCGGAGCAGGCGGCGCATGATCCAGTTCTGCGCCTCCGGGCGAAACGGGCCGCGCACCAGGAAGGTGCAGAGCGCCGGCACCATCGTGACTGCCAGTAAGGTGGCGCCGATCATGGCAAAGGTCTTGGTGAAGGCCAGCGGGTGAAAGAGTTTGCCTTCCTCACCTACCAACGCGAACACCGGGATGAAGGCGAGTATGATAATCAGCATCGCAAAGAAAATGGGCCGGCCCACCTGCTGCGCCGCGGCCAGTGTTACCGACCAAGTCTCCGCTGGTGTGAGGCGTGTCCGGCCACCGAGTTGCTCCTCGCGCCGCTCGCAATGGCGTATCACGTTCTCCGTCATCACGATGCCGGCGTCCACCAGCACGCCTATGGCAATGGCAATGCCACTTAGTGACATAATGTTGGAAGTAATGCCGAACTGCCGCATGAGGATGAAAGAGATAAGGATGGAAATCGGCAGCGGTAAGGTGACAATCAAGATGCTCCGGAAGTGCCAGAGGAAAATGATATGTGCCAGCGCCACCAGCAGGATCTCTTCCCATAGCGCCGTCTTCAGCGTGGCAATGGTTCGCTCGATTAGCGTGCTCCGATCATAGAATGGTTTGATGGTAACTCCAGGAGGCAGACTCGGAGTGATCTGGGCGATCTTACCCTTCACCGCGTGAATGACGGCCAGTCCGTTCTCGCCGCTGCGCATCACCACCACGCCGCCGACCACCTCCTTGCCGTCCACGTCGAGAGCGCCGCGCCGGAAATCGCCGCCGAGCTGGATGTTAGCCACGTCGCGAAGATACACCGGTGTCCCGCCGCTTTCTTTGAGGACGATGTTCTCGATGTCTTTGACGGACTCAATGAGACCGAGGCCACGCACGACAAACTCCATGCCGCTTTCCTCGATCACCTTGCCGCCGACATTCAGGTTACTCTGCTCGACCGCCTCGATCACGTCCTGGAGTGACACCTGCACCGCCCGCATCCGGGTAGGTGAGACTTCAACCTGATACTGCCGCACGAAGCCGCCGATGCTGCCAACGTCCGCCACGCCCGGCAGGGCGTTCAGTTGGTAGCGGATGAACCAATCCTGCAAAGACCTAAGTTGAGATAGGTCATACCCACCCTTGGGGGACTTAGTCGGGTCCACCGCCAGGTAATACTGATAGACCCAGCCTAAGCCGGTGGCGTCGGGGCCGAGCTTGGGGACCACGCCGAGCGGAAGGTTATCGCCCAGGTAATTCAAGCGTTCCAGGACACGGGAGCGGGCGAAGTAGTTATCTATGTGGTCCTCGAAAATGATGGTGATGAAGGTGAACCCGAACATGGACGAGGCGCGGACGGTCTTCACGCCGGTCAAGCCCTGTAAGTTGACCGACAGCGGATAAGTCACCTGGTCCTCGACCTCCTGGGGACTGCGGCCCGGCCAGTCAGCGAAGACAATCACTTGGTTCTCGCTTAGGTCGGGGATCGCGTCCACCGGTGTGTGGTAGAGGGAGCGGATGCCCCAGCCAATCACGAGTAAGACACCGCAGACCACCAGGAAGCGGTTGCGCAGCGACCATTCAATGAGGCGGTTGATCATCGTAAGGAGTCTCCTTAGTCGGATGTGCTGAGATGGCTGGTCGGTGATCCACGCCAACCGGCATCGCGGCTAGTCGCAGCGGACCATCTGTCGGCAGCAGTTCTAGCCTTGGCTTGGAGCGCGGACATTCTTGTCCGCCGCCGCGCGCCCACCTGGTGCCAAGCGGACAAGAATGTCCGCGCTCCAAACCAACATGCGAACCGCTGGTGCTTGGGAATCAGAGTTTGACCTCCACACAGCATGTCAGGTTGGTGGCACCGTGGAAAGGATTGCGGAGCGGGCCTTTGGTCTGCATCCATAGCCCCGGCTTGGGCACTGTTGGGCATTGGTAGATTTTCAGGCTGGCGAAAGATTCGCCCTCCTTCTGGAGCGCCTTCACTAAGTCCACCGTCGCCGTGCTAAACGGCAAGAACAGCGCCCGTGCCTCGGCCAGGTTCTTCGTCGTCCGCCACTGTCCCGCGCTGGAGAGCGGCAGCCCGGCGGTGATCGCCTTCTGAATCATGTCATTCAAAGGGTGGTTAGTGCCAAAATCCTGTCGCAGCAGAGTGAACACCGTGGGCAAGGCCGTGATGCACTCGTAGTACCGGGTGAGGTTATCGCCCGCCAGCGCCTGGCCGGTGCCATCGGCTACGTCCACAAAGGCTTTGAGGGCCTGCTGCTGTCTCGCCGCGCGCTGCATCTCTGGGGCCACCGCACCCGGGGCCGTCGGATCTTCCTGGCCATCCTTCCCCAAGGTTTTCCCCGCCGCTGCGGCGTCTGCCGCCAAGCCTTCGATTATGGAAGCCCGCCGAATCATTTGGAGTTCTGACCCCGGAGACATGATCGCCGTCATACGTAGGTTTTGGTCGCCCCCGGGGTGAGGAGCAAGCTCGGTGCGGGACGGAGGATTGGTCCCCATCCCCGCCGCTGCCGATTTCCGGGTCGTCACCACTGGCGGCGTCTGGTTCATGACCGCCGCGGCATTGGTTTGGGGGATCGGTTTCGTGTGCGGGGCAGCATTCGTGGGCATTTTCGTAATAACCTCCACCACGACGGTCGGCGGCATCTTCGGCATTTCCTCATGGGCAGCCGCGACAGCCACCGGCACCGGGGCTTTCGGAAGAGCCACGCCCGGCGCAGCGGCAACTAACCTTACCTCTTCTCCGCACGTCAACATATCCTCTCCGTAGTAGGGATTTTGCAACGGGCCTTTCGCCTGGAACCAGAGTCCCGGTTTGGGAGCCATGGGGCAGTAAAAAACCTTGAGCGAACGAAAGGCTGCTTCCTTCCCCCGCACCAACTGCACTAACTCAACCACATTAGTGCTGAAGGGCAGGAAGGTCTTGCGCGCCGCAGCCAGGTCCGCCGGGGCTGGCCAGCTTGAGGTTCCTTGGATACGTTTGAGCAGCGCGTGCCAAGGATGATCGTCGCCGAGTTCCTTGTTCAGAGAAGCAACCACGCCAGGCAGCGCGCCAGTATGAGTCTTCAGTTGGTCGAGACTATCCGCAGCCAAGGCCCGGCTGATGCCGTCCGCCACCGCTAGAAACTCCGTCAGCGCCTTTTGCTGCGATGGCTTCAGCGTTCCACCGGGAGCAGCCATTGCGTGAGGACTAATTGCAGCGGTCGCATGGCTCACGGCTTCCACTGCACTCACTGGCATTGCCTCCGGTTCTGCCGAGGCCACGTCCCCGGCGGCCATGTCGTCTGGCTTGCTGCCTTGGTTGAACTGGGCCTGCGCGTCAATCAGCACATTCCCGGAGGTAACCACGCGCTCGCCTTCCTCCAACCCGCCCAGCACTTCCCACAGTCCGTCGCCCTGGCGACCGAGCTTGACCCGTCGCCGCTCGTATGCGCCATTCTCGCTGGAGACATAGGCATAAGCGGCACCGCCAGGGAAGAGAATGGCCGTGCGCGGGACGGCCAGCACATTGGGGATTTCCGTGCGTACCCGGCCTTCGGCATAAGTGCCGAACCGCAGCAGGCGCTGCGGGCGACCGTTGGTGGTGACCACTGGATTCTTGATGTCAGCACGCACTTTGACAGTCCGCGTAGCGTCGTTGAGAGTAGGTTCAATGAAAGAGATAACCGCCGGGAGACTCCGTCCGGGAGCGGCAGCCGTAGTTACTTCCATGGTCTGGCCCAGTTCCAGCCACGGTAACTGTTGCTCATAGGCATCAAAGCGGAACCAGAGCACCGAGGCATCCACGAGGGTGAAGAGTTTCTCGCCTTCCACCACGTATTGCCCCGGATAGACGTTGCGCTCGACCACTAAGCCCGACTGGGGCGCCACGATCTCGCCGAGATAAGGATCGGAGCCTTTGCTCGCCTGCACCAGCCCTTTGCCGACGCTCGATTGGTCGCCCCCGACGGTGCGGAGAAATGCGCGCCGTTGGACTAACTCCGGGCTAAACAAGGTGATCAGCATTTGTCCCTTCTCCACCTCCACGCCAGGAAACTCGACGGAGGATGATTGGATGCGGCCTGGGCTGGGGGCCGAGATGATGGTCTTCTGCGCCTCGTTAGGTTCCAACGTTCCGGCGACGCGTAGGGTGCGGGACAGCGACTGACGCCTGACTTCCTCTGTCTGCACATTCAACACGGTGACACTGTTGGAACTAAGCACGACCGTGCCGTCCCGCAACCCATAACCCGAGTCGCCATCGAGGATCGGAGTAAGGTCCATGGCGCAGATGGTGCATTTGCCGGGTTGGTCCGACTTGATCCAAGGGTGCATCGAGTCTTGGTAGTACAGAACCTCCCGGGTGTGGCTTGGTGTTCGCCCAACCGTGGCCGTCCGCCAAAGGAGATAGGCACCGGTGGCGCAAATCGCCACGGCACACAAGAGGATGACAGGTCTTATCAGAGTCTTCATTTGATGTCAGTGGTTTGGTCGGCGGCGCGCGTCTTGGCTAGGCAGGCGCGCGGTGGCGGACTGCCGTCATTATAAACCACAGCCCCCGGTTGTGCGCCATAGAAATCGCGCCGACATGGGCATTGGGGAATCTCTTGCAGCGTGTATAAAAACACCTGTCGTGGTAGGGCGAGGCTCCTGCCGAACCGTTCGGCAGGATCATTGCCGCTGTCGTTGAAGCTCGGCAGGAGCCTCGCCC
>CAINDV010000902.1 GCA_903847485.1 uncultured Verrucomicrobiota bacterium | reverse complement strand
GTCTCTATGTCTTGCCGCAAATTTCTTCGCAGCTTGCGAACAGATTGGACTGTAGCCGTGCGAAGGACGCAGAGAACAATCACTTTCGGCAGCCGGTTTCTGACTCACCGAAGGGTGACCTTTGTCCGGCCGCATGCGGCTACTCTTTCTTTGCGTCCTGCGCGTCTCTGCGGTTAATTGGATGGCCTTTCGTCTGCATAGTTACGGCTTAGTATTGGCTGCCCGTGGGCGCGGCGGTCGCCGCAGTCCCCGGCGGCTGGACCTCCTTCTCCGTGCCACAGTGCTGACAAGCCGGCAGGAGTGAGTGGCGGATGCGTTGGCAGGCGGAACATTCCTCAAACAAGCGCGTGGCGCACACGGGACAGGTGTAGGCTTCATCCACGTCGGGACTTACTGTATTCGGCACCCGGAGCTTCTTCAGGCTGCCGCGCGTCCAGAACAAATGCTTCCGGGGGCCGCGCCGGATGGGATGGCTGCAAAGGGGACAGAAGAAGTGCTCGTAGGCTTCGCGGTACTGCTTAAGCAACCAGTCCAGCTTCGGGAACGCCACGGCCCGCAGCAGGTACACCAAGACGCGCGTCACCAAGGCAATGGCCGCGGCGATAAGGATATACTTGAAGTAGCGAGTCGGGAAGTGCTCGTGGATGACCATGCCGACTTTCACCAAGAGTGCGAGGCCAAAGCCATGCAGCAAGGGCGCGTAGAGGCCGGCGCGTTTCTTGAGAAAGAGCCAGCCCGCCAGCAGCAACAACGGCAGGAGCACGGCCAGCTTGAGGGCCGCCAGTTGGAATTGGTGGCGGGCGTTGAGCCGGTTGTACTCCGCCTGAATGGCCGGGCGTTGCGCGTCCAGCTTGAGCTGCACCTCGCGTTGCCGGTCCTGCAAAACCAGCAACTGCTCATCGAGCGCGGCGATCTGGTCGTTCATTTCCTGGTACTTCGCCTGGTTGGCGAGGAACAGGCGCTGGCTTTCGGCCAGCACTTTCCCCTCGTCCCCCGAAGCGGTCAGCCCTTTCTGGAGCGTCATTTTCTGGAGCTCCAGCAACTGGTTCATCGTCTTCTCCGAGTTGCTCGTGCTGTCGCGCAGCACGGTCTGACGCTGCTTGCGGCTGCCAATGGCGCGATTAGCTTCGGCAACCTGGCTCTGTAGGCTGCCGGCCTCCTGGGTCAACTGCGCGTCGCCCAGACGCTGCTCGACCTCCGCGTAACGAGGGCCGGGCCAGGTGCCGATGTCGCGCATGGCGAACCCCAGCAGCCAGTAGATCAGGACGCCGAACAGAACGGTGAAGAAGTAAATCAGCAGCCGGTGCGTCCAGGGGCCTTTGTTAGTGCGTGTCGTAGTCATGGGACTACCCTACCAGAACGCCTGACTTGGCGCCACATTAGAAATGCGCGGCCGGGCCTCACCGGCCGAGCGCCGAAAAGCAATTTCCAACCAGTCAGTAAAAGAGCAACAATTTTGAAACAAATGCACGGTGCCGCGGGTAGTAATCATCGAACTGACGAACATAACACTGAACAAATCATAGAAAGACAATATGCACGAACAAACTGTTGACCAAAGTCTGAACCGCCACTCGAACCAGCGGCAATCCTGGAAAGTCCGGCTGGGCTTGCTGGGCGTGGCTCTGCTGCTGTCCCTCGCGTTGAGTTCGTCCGCCTTGAACCACCTGGTGCCTAAGGTGCCGAACCGCGCGCAGGGAGTCACCGCCCGACTGAGTTGGTATCTCTACGGGGGCCAGTTGCAAGCGGATGTCCACACGCTCGCCGCAGCGCTTCAATTCATCATGGAATCCGAAGGCGAGACTCCGACCGTCACCAACATTGCGAATCTGTCTGTGGCCGAAAATGCGGCCCCAAGCTCACGCAAAACCTGAACCCGTTATGAATGAGCCGTCTGCCTTGTTGTGAGACGGTGCGGTCGGAGTTGGCGGTGCCCCAAGTGACCAAGTTCAGTCTTGAAACAGCGCCCAGCGCCCAAGAATTCGAAAACGGGTCTTGCTCTTCACCGAAAGCGGTAACAGAGTTGCCGCCAGTGAACTTAGCGCCTGTTTGAAATCGCCGGCCGTGGTAGGGCGAGGCTCCTGCCGAGCCTCGGCGGCACGGCAGTCACTCACTTGGTTCCGTAAAGCTCGGCAGGAGCCTCGCCC
>CAINDV010000901.1 GCA_903847485.1 uncultured Verrucomicrobiota bacterium | reverse complement strand
GTGGCGGCTGGCTATTACCACAGCCTGGCTTTGCGTGCCGACGGGACCGTCCTCGCTTGGGGCTACAACAACTACGGCCAGACCAACGTGCCGCCCAGCGCGACGAATGTCGTGGCGGTGGCGGCTGGCTATTACCACAGCCTGGCTTTGCGTGCCGACGGAACCGTTATCGCCTGGGGCTACAACAACTACGGCCAAACAAACGTGCCGGCTATCGCGACGAATGTCTCGGCCGTGGCGGGCGGTCGCTACCACAACCTTGCCCTGCTGGCTCCCTCGTTCTTCCCCACCGTAGTGTTGCCAATGGCGCAACGCACGGCCTACGCCGGAGATACCGTGACTTTGGTGGCCGCCGCCAGCGGGGGATTGCCGCTGCGATACCAGTGGCGCTGTAATGGCACCAATCTGGCGAATGGGGTGGCGATTCGCGGAGCCCAAACGACAGCCCTAACTTTGTTCGGAGTTCAAACCAACGATTCCGGCAACTACTCACTGGTCGTGTCTAACGCCTACGGTAGCACGACCAGTTCGGTGGTTTGTGTCACGGTGAACATCATTCCGGCTCCAGTAATCCCCATAGGTGGATTGGGAACGGGTACTAACGGTTCCATCCACTTAAGCTTCTCCGGCCTGTCCAATCTCACTTACAGCGTGTGGGCTTCCACCAATCTCACCGGTTGGACCCTGCTCGGCTCCGCGACCCAGCCGACGCCGGGTCAGTTTTACTACAACGACGCCACTGCCACTAACTCGCCCTTGCGCTTCTATCGCGTGCGGAGTCCATGAGGCAGCGGGGGCCAGTCGCAAGCCGCACGCCGGCCGCGTTCGGCAGTGGGGAGCCGGCTGGCTCAGAGATCCTGAGCCGTGAGCACGAGTTCCGACAGGCAAGGAAACGAGGCGACTCCAAGTGCGCCGGGTCGGGGGACCCGGCCTACAGCAAAGACGCGATTTTGTAGGCCCGGTGCCCTTACCGGGCGGCCCACGCTATTTCCTCGGGTCAGGAGTTCTGAGGCCCGAAGGTGGGGTGTTTGTGCGTTGGGACCGCCGTGGACGAGTTCGCCGCAGTGCAGCCGCTCGGCGCGCTCGACTGCCCACCGGGTTCTGCGGCAGGGCAGGGGAGGGCTGGGGGCCGCTGCCGTTGAACTAAGCCGTAACTATTCAGTCGCTGGTAGGGCGAGGCTCCTGCCGAGCCGCTCTGAGATTGCAGAATTGGCCATTCTCCACGCCAATTCTCCGCTCTCTTTTCAGTGACTGGCCACCGAGAGGGAGAAAGGTTGAAATCCACGTCCGGCGCGACGCGGCAGGAGCCTCGCCCTACCGGCCTATTGAATCGTTACGGCCTAGCTGGAACAGTTGGCGAGCCGGCCTGTTCGACGCCATTTTTCTGGCGGGACCGATCAGGTCTTGGGTGCTGAATTGGGCGATGAGTTCGGGGAATGGAACCGGCCCGCGCCATCGGTTACTCCGAAAATTTTATTATTTATCATCCAACGCTTGACCCTTTGCGGCAAGGTGGTCATATTGCCCCGCGTTAGGCAGTTAACATTAACCATAAAATAGAAAAATAGTTATGCCAAAAGTCAAAGCATCGAAGGCTGCGGTCAAGAGTCCGGCCAAGGCGGTTGTCACGGCCAAGCCGGTCGCGAAGGCCGCGGCGAAAGCCCCGGCCAAGAAGGCTGGCAAGTAGTAGGTTGCGGTCAACCTTCACTCGCATCACCCCGGTCACGGGTTGCCCTCGGGCTGGCCTGTGGCGCGGGGTGGTGTGCTTCTCAGAACTCAGAGTCGCCGGGGCAGCGCGTGGCAGCGGCCACGCCGCACAAGGGAGGTTGCTTTCCGCCCGCCCCTGACTATCCTCGCCTCGACGTTGTTGATGAAAACCTTTGCTCAACTCGATTTTCCGGGTCGCCTGATCGCCGTTGAAGGGCTGGACGGCTCCGGCAAGTCCACCCAGATCAACCTGCTCAAGCGGTGGCTCGAGATGCAGGGCCTCAAAGTCTATTTCAGCGAATGGAACTCGTCGGAGTTGGTCAAGGCCGCCACCAGCAAAGGCAAGAAGCGCGAGTTGCTCACCCCCACCACCTTCAGCCTCATTCACGCGACGGATTTCGCGGATCGCTACGAGCGCCACCTGCTACCGCTACTACGTGCCGGCTACCTCGTGCTGTGCGATCGCTACATCTTCACGGCCTTCGCTCGCGACGTGGTGCGCGGCTGCCAGCCGGAATGGGTGCGGGGCATTTACAACTTCGCCGCGCTGCCGGACCTGACGTTTTTCTTCAAATCCGATCTCACCGTCTCGCTTCAGCGCATCCTGGATGGCCGGCCCAAGCTGAAGTTCTTTGAGGCGGGCATGGATTTGCGGCTCTCGGCGGATCCCTACGAGAGTTTCCGCATCTTCCAGGGCCGCCTGCTGGAGCAATACCTGGCGATGAGCACGGAGTTTGGCTTCATCGTCGTTGATGCCAACGAGCAGGTGGAGACCCAGCAATCGCTGGTGCGGCAACTCGTTTCCCATCATCTCACCCTGCCGAAATTCAAGTCGCACAAACCCCTGTCCTTGCCGGCGCTGCCGCGCCCACAGCGCCGCCGGATCGTCAGCCCGCCGCCCGCGCCGGAACCGCTCGAATGAAAAAACGTCCGCCCCACCAGATCGTCGTCCCCCGGCGCACCGAGCGGCGCTTTTACGGCCAGGGCATCCCGCGCATCCACCTGGAGGACCTCGCCGGCAAGCTCATCGTCGTCGAGGGTGCCGACGGCTCCGGCCGCTCCACGCAGATCGCACGGCTGGTCGAATGGCTGGAGTGCTCTGGCCACGCGACCGTGCAAGTCGGCCTCAAACGTTCCACGCTCGTCAGCGAAGAACTGGAGCTGGCGCAACAGGGAAACATCCTTAGCCACACCACGCTCAGCCTGTTCTACGCGACGGATTTCGCCGACCAATTGGAGAACGCCATCGTCCCCGCGCTGAAGGCCGGCTTTATCGTGCTAGCCGACCGCTACATTTACACGCTCATGGCGCGCGACCTCGTCCGCGGTTTGGAGGAACCGTGGCTGAAGAACCTTTACGGCATCGCGCTGGAGCCGGACGGCGTCTTCTACCTCAACGTGCCGCCGGCCGAACTGGTCCAGCGCAGCCTCGCCAAGTATGCCGCGCTGGATTACTGGGAGAGCGGCATGGACTTGGGCCTGTCGCGCGACATGTTCGACAGCTTCCTGAAGTTTCAAGGGCTGATGCAGAAAGCCTTCAAGCGCCTGCAAACCGGTTACGGCTTCGAGATTCTCGACGGCGACCGTTCGCCGGACGCGGTCTTCGAGGAATTGAAACAGCGCATCGGCCACCTGTTGGCGGGAGATTGATGGACCAGCGGTGAAACGCTTTCTGACCGGATCCGGTTTCCACAGATCAAATGACGAATGAATGACGAAGCCCGAAGCTCGAAACCCGCTGCCTACATGGGTGGACGGGAGGCGCAAGATTGCGTGCAAGGCCGGCCCACCGAAACCAGCGCTTAGTCATTTGGGTTTCGGGCTTCATTCGTCATTCGTCATTCCGACCACGCCCTCATAACCCCCAAAACACCACCACTCGCTATGGCTGACACTTCCACCAAATCCGATTACGTCGTCGGCGTTGACTTCGGCGGCACCAAACTCTACGCCGGTGTTTTCAGCGACAAAATCGAGAACGTCGGTACCGCCCGCAAAAGCACCAAGCCCCAGCGCGGCGTTGATGCTGTCATCGAGCGCATCGCCGATGTCGTGCAGGAGGCCGTGGATGAAGCCGACTTGACGCTCAAGCAGATCAAGGGCATCGGCATCGGCGCCCCCGGCGCGGTGGCCGGCGAGACAGGCGACATCATTTTCGCCCCGAACCTGCCCGGCTGGAAAGGCGTGCCGCTCAAGAAGTCGCTGGAGAAACTACTCGGCGTGCCTGTCTTCGTGGAGAACGACTGCAACATTGCCATGCTCGGCGTGTATGTCACCGAACTGAAATCCAAGCCCAGGAACGCCGTGGGCATCTTCCTCGGCACCGGCATCGGCGGCGGCATCATCCTCAACGGCGAGCTTTACAGCGGCTTCAACCATACCGCCGGCGAGATCGGCCACATGGTCCTCGACCCTACCGGTCCCAAATGTGGCTGCGGCAACAAAGGTTGCTACGAGGCTTTCGCCAGCCGCACTGCCATCTTCAAACGCCTCCAGCAAGCGGTGAAGGACGGCGAGAAGACCGTGCTCACTGACATGCTCGGAGCCGACCTTGATGATTTACGCAGCGGCAACCTCCGCAAAGCCCTCCGCAAAGGTGACAAGCTCGTCGAGAAGGTCATTGAGGAAGCCGCCGAATACACCGGCATCGCCATCGCCAACCTCGCCAACATCCTCGGCCCCGAGGTGATCGTCCTTGGTGGCGGCGTCATCGAAGCCATCGCCGACGAGATGCTGTCCATCATCATCGAGACCGCCAAAGACTACGCCATGCCCGGCGTCATGGATGGCGTCGAAATCTTCCCCTCCAAGCTCGGTGACGAAGCCGGCATCATCGGCGGCGGCGTGCTCGCCAAGCGGCTGGCCAAGTAGAAAAGCGGAAAGCGGAAAGCGGAAAGCGGAAATGAAGAGGTTCGCCGCCTTCGGTTTTCCGCTTTCTGCTTTCCGCTTTCCGCTTTTCCCCTCTACCTTCTCCGCCGTGCGAACACTCCTTGCCTGCCTGTGCCTGACCCTCGCCGCCGCGTTGCGCCTCGGCGCGGAGACGAATGTCGTGGTCCTCACGCCGACCGCCACCAATGCGCCGGCCAACCCGGAGCTGGTGCAGGCCGAATTTCAAAAACTCCTCGCCGCCGACAACGCCGCGCAGGCGGAGGCGGATCGCTGGGTGTTGGACAACCAGAAGTTCGCCGCGCAGGGCGGCGGGATTTCTAAGGAAGACTTGCGGCTCAGGATTCAGATGCGGTTTGCGCCGATCCGCAAGGCGTACGACGACTTTCTCCAACAGCACCCCGAACACGTCCCCGGCTTGCTCGCCTACGGCAGCCTGCTTAACGACCTGGCTGACGAAGCGGGCGGAGCCGCCCAGTGGGAACGGGCGAGCCAGTTGGCACCCACCAACCCCGCCACCTGGAACAACCTCGCCAACCACGCCGCCGGCAGCGGGGACACGAAGAAAGCGTTTGAGTATTTCGAGCGGTCCATCGCCCTGGCCCCCGACGTGGCGACTTACTGCCGCAACCTTGGCAGCGCCATCGTCCACTTCCGAACCAACGCCATGACTTATTACGAGTTGAGCGAACAGGCCGTGCTCGACAAGGGGCTGAAGTTTCTGCGCCAGGCCCAGAAGCAGGAATCCGACGACTTCCCCCTCGCCACCGAGATCGCGCAGGTTTACTACGGCCTCCAGCCGCCCCGCGTGGACGAGGCCCTCCAGGCGTGGGAAACCGCGCAGAAGCTCTCCGTGGATGACGTGGAGCGGGACGGCGTCCGCCTCCACCTAGCGCGGGTGAACTTGCAGGCTGGCCGTTTTGAGGAAGCCCATCGCCAGCTCGGTCTGATCAAATACGCAGGCTATGCCGATTTGAAACGGAAGCTCGCCGAGCAACTCGCGCAAGCGGAGACGCCGGCCACGAACACCAACGCCCCGCCCAGCCCGGCCAAACCGTGATGGCGCAGCCCAGGCGTGGGTGAGGAGGCCGCGGGGAAGGTCGCCTTGCTGGCCGGCGCGGCGGACGAGGGCGAACTCGCCGATGGGACGGGACGTAGTAATGGAGTGCGCTGGTCGAGCGTAGCGGCGACGGCGCTTTGGCGACTTGGCGGCGGCAGGGCAAAGCGGGAGCGCGCTGCGCTGGCCACCGCAGTCCAAAAGGCCACCGACAACTTCGGAAGGCAATTCCCGGCAGCGCCGCCACCAAAAAGGCCGTGCCTCCCTAAGAGCGTGTTTGAGAAGCCGCCCAGCGGTAGGGCGAGGCTCCTGCCGAGCCTTTCGGAAGCAACGTGTGGTTGCCGCCGCCGCGGCAGGAGCCTTGCCCTACCACGGCAGGAGTTCTCAAACAGGCTCTAAGTTGTCGGTGCTATTGCAAGTGCCTTCGGTTCAGCTTCGCGCGGTAGCGTCTTGGACTGCGGCAGCCCTCTGCCGCTATCCACGCGCGTCCCGAAAGCGGCCGAGGGCGGCCGCAGTCCCAGACGCTACCGCGCCACTCCAGCCCCTACTGGTAAGACCCCGCCGACAACTTCGGGATGCACCGCCAAAAAGTCTGTCGCCAAATAACCCTTGCAACCTCGAAACCACCAGCGCAACACTCCCCGGTGCCAGTTCTCAATCCTGATCGGCGCGAACTGGAGCAACAAACAATGAAAACCTATCCGTCTCCCGCCCGGCGGCCCCTTTGCCGCCTCGCGCAGTTTGCCGCCCTTGCGCTGCTGCTCGGCGGCGCGGCCCGCCTGCCGGCGCAGGATTTCCGCATCACCGGTGCCTACCTTCGCGCCGACGGCCGGATTGTTCTGCAATACCCGGCGAACACCGACTCCTACTACGTGCTCCACCAAGGTCCGCTGACCAATCTCACCCAGGCCGCAGACGTGGAGCTTGGCGTCAACGGCACTGGCGAACTGGTCGGCGGCTCCCCGACGACCAACGGCCTGGACGGCTTCTTCCGCGTGCTCCAGGTGCCTGTCACCCAACCACTCGACTCCGATGGCGACGGCTGGAATGACGTGGACGAAATCACCGTCGGCAGCAACCCGCTCGACCCGCGTTCCCGGCCACCCATGACGGTCGTCTCCGCCCCGCCGGTGGCTATGCTCCTGCCGGCCAACGTCGGCCCTGCCGGACTGGCGCTCAATACCACCGTAGCCAATCCACCCATCGCCCTGCTCTTGCCGGCAAATTGCGGCCCGGAAGGCTTGGCCTTAAACACCACCGTGGCAAATCCCCCGGTGGCCGTGCTGCTGCCTGCCAACGAAGGCCCCGCCGGTTTGGCGCTGAATACCACCATTGCCACGCCACCGGCAGCTTTCCTCCTGCCAGCGGACCAAGGACCGGGCGGCCTCGCGCTGAACACCACCATCGCCACGCCGCCGGTGGCGCTGATTCCCGCGTTGGACACCGATGGCGACGGCATCCCGGATGTGTTCGAGCGGATGATGGGCTTGGACCCGACGAAGATAGATTCCTTCGGTGACGGCATCCTTGACGGCGACCGCGACTACGACCAGGACGGCCTCAGCAACGCCCGCGAGATCGCCTTGGGCACCCAGCCGATGCGGGCCGACAGCGACAGCGACGGCTGGAACGACGAAACCGAAGCCACCGCCGGGAGCAATCCTTTCTTCGCCAACTCCCGGCCTTTTCAGATGGTTCTCTCCTCGCCGCCCGTCGCCTGCCTGCTGCCTGCCAACGAAGGTCCTGGCGGTTTGGCGTTGAACACCACGGTGGCCCTGCCGCCAGTCGCGCTGCTGTTGCCGGCGGACGTCGGCCCGGAAGGTCTGGCGCTGAATACCACGGTGGCCAATCCGCCGATTGCCCTCCTGTTGCCCGCCAATGAAGGTTCTGGTGGTTTGGCCTTAAACACCACAGTGGCCCTGCCGCCGGTGGCACTGCTGTTGCCGGCGGACGTTGGCCCGGCAGGTCTGGCATTGAATACCACCGTGGCCAATCCGCCAGCGGCCCTCCTGCTGCCCGCGAACCAAGGCGCGGCGGGCTTGACAAACAACACCGTCCTCGCCCAACCGCCCGTGCGTCTCCAAATCCAGGGCCAATGAAATCCGGCTCGCAACCAGAACGCCGACTCCTCCCTGTCGCGGAGCGACAAGGTGACGGTAGCCGTGGGCTTCAGCCCACGGAAAGGAGAGCGGGAGGCGCGCGTCGCGGAGCGACGCCCGAAACCGCAGGACACCTCGGTGGGGCAGGCGTCGCTACGCGACGCACGGATTCTCTGGACCGGGTTCCGTGGGCTGAAGCCCACGGCTACCGTCACCGGGTCGCTCCGCGACGGCCAGAAACCGGGCCGGCCAGCGCCGCCCAGCGCGCCGGAAACGCCAAAGAGCGCGGACATTCTTGTCCGCCGGGGCACGCGACACGGTGGGGAAGCGGACAGCGTTTTGGACTGCGGCGGGAAGCGCAGCGCCACGCCGCTTTGCCAAGGCTGCGGGCGGTCCCAAAGCGGTGTCGCGCTGCGCTTGCCACCGCAGTCCAAAATCTTCACGCGGCAGGGGCGGCGCTCCGACTGGCTCCGGCCCTTTCCGACTGATTTACGGTTTAGCTAAAACATCAACAAACAAACAACACATACTATGAAACATCTAAGAACACAGTGCCTCCAACGCACCGTCAAAAACGCGCTCCTGGCCGGCCTGCTTGGCGGGTTCGGAGCGGTCCACAGCCACGCTCAGTACACCTTCAACTCCGGCAGCACCGGAGCCGACGGCGCGCTGAACGTCACCAGCAACACCACGCTGGCCCTGCCGGCCAACGGTGTCTTCAACTACACCACCATCACCGTTGCCTCCAACGCGACGCTGACGTTCACCCCCAACGCCCTCAACACGCCCGTCTATCTGCTGGCGCAGGGCGACGTGACGATCAACGGGACGATTGACGTGAGCGGATCGCTGGGGTCCGGCGTCATCGGCGGCGCCGGCGGGCCGGGAGGTTTTGCCGGCGGGAACGCGGGGAACATAGGATTTCCTGCTGGCGACGGGCACGGGCCGGGTGCGGGCCGGGCTGGATACCACTCATTTACTCCAACGCGTGTCGGAACCGGTAGCTATGGTAGTTTAGGCAACTCCACTGGTGGAGACACCCTTGGATCAACCTACGGCAGTCCCCTGCTCGTTCCATTGGTGGGTGGGTCGGGTGGCGGTGGACGCCATGACGGTTATGCTGGCGCTGGCGGCGGCGGTGCGATCCTGCTTGCCTCCAACATCCGCATTCATGTGTCAGGCACCATCGTATCCTCCAGCTCACCGTTTAATTCAACAAGCGTCTTTGGCTGGGGGAGTGGTGGCGCGATAAGGTTGGTTTCACCTAGCGTCAGCGGCAGCGGAAGTCTAAATGCCCGAGGAGGCTATTACGGACCCAATCCCGCGAGTTACTACGGCGGTGCTGGTCGCATCCGCATTGACTGTATGGACCGCCGTTCGCTTGCGCTAAGTGCTCTGGGCCGAAAGTTCGGTGACGTATTCTTGAACTCACGCAGCCAGCGTACACATGACATGATCGTCGAGTTTTGAAACCAACGCCTTTAACTCGACGCGCGTGAACTT
>CAINDV010000900.1 GCA_903847485.1 uncultured Verrucomicrobiota bacterium | reverse complement strand
GGTGGATCTTCAGTTGAACGTGGTTCAGTGATGATTTGAAACCCGACAGTCGGGAACAGCTCAGCAAAAGGCGGTCAGTCGAAAACGGCATTCATCACATGAGCACGAAACTGTTTGTAGGAAATCTTTCCTTCAACACCACTGAAAACGACCTGCATGACGCCTTTGCCGCTCACGGCACCGTCGCGGAGGTCAACCTGATGACCGATCGCATGAGCGGCCGCTCACGCGGTTTTGCGTTCGTCAGCATGGGCACTGCCGAGGAAGCCCAGAAGGCCATCGAGGCCATGAACGGTGCCTCCCTCGACAACCGCGCCCTCACCGTCAATCTCGCCCGTCCGAAGGAGGATCGTCCTCCCGGCGGCGGCGGCGGTAGCCGTGGCTTTGGCGGCGGCGGTGGTGGTGGTGGCGGCGGCAGCCGTGGCCCGCGCCGTGAATACGGCAGCGGCGGTGGTGGTGGCGGTGGTGGCGGTGGTGGCGGCGGCCGCAGCCGGTACTAAATCGAACGCCTTCGGGCGGGTGCGGAGTCTGTAAGAGCGGCTTCCGCGCTTTTGGTTTTGTCACCCCACCGGTCGGGACTTTCATCTGACCGGTGGGGATTTCGTGGACTGAGTGTGGAAGACCACATCGAAATTGAGGGACGCATCCTGGCGGTGCTGGGCGGGACGATGTTCAAGGTCCAGTTGGACAACAAACACGTCGTGCTCGCCGGCATTTCCGGTCGCATGCGCAAACGCTTCGTCCGCCTGACCATCGGCGACCGCGTGAAAATGGAGATGTCCCCCTACGACCTGGCCAAGGCGCGCATCGTCTGGCGCCTCGGTTAAACGTGGCAGGCCCGCCGGGCACGGTGACGCCACGGTTTCGGACCTCGGACTTACTTCGGACCTCGGACTTCGGACTTCGGACTTCCCCCCTCCGTCTGCTCCTGCGCCCACGCCAGCCATTCGCTGAGCACTAGCAGCGCCCAGAGCGCCCGGGCGTGGTCCGCCTCGCGCCGGCAGTGCTCCTCGAACAGTCCGCTGGCGGCGGCCGTGCTGATGCCCACGCGCGCCAGCCGTCCGCTGGCCAGGGAGGCTTTCGCCCATTCGTGCAGCGGTCCGCGCAACCAGCGACCGATGGGCACCGAAAGCCCGCGCTTGCGCCGGTGGACGATGGTCTTGGGGAGGTAGCGCAGCGCGTAGCGTTTCAGGAAGGACTTCGTCTCGAAGCCGCGCACGCGCTCCGAAACCGGCAGCGTGGCGGCAAAAGCCATCACCGCCTCGTCGAGGAAAGGCGCCCGTAGCTCTAGCGCCGAACTCATGCTGGCGCGGTCGGCCTTCGTCAACAAACCCTCCGCCAGTGACGTCTCCAAATCCCACCGCTGCACCCGGTCCAGTAATTCGCCGGCGGTGGATTCTCCGCCGTCCAAATCCATCGGTTGCACGCCCAGCCGCCGGAGCAGCGCTGGGGCAAGATTGGAGACCCACAGCCGGTGCCGCGCCAGGCCGTCCAGGTCCGCGCCTTGCACGAAGCGCTTCAGCAGAAAGGAAATCGTCACCTTCTTCTCGCTTGGCGGCAGTGCTTCCACCACGCGCCGAATCGCGGCTTTGAGCCAGCCCGGCAGCCGCGCGAAACGCTCCGCGAGGCCGGCGCCGAGGTGCGTCGGGTAGCCGCCGAAAAGCTCGTCCGCGCCCTCGCCCACCAGCGCCAGCCGGATGTCCTGCGCGGCGCGCTTCGCCAGCAGCGCCGCCGGCAGCCAGGCCGGGTCCGCCAGCGGCTCGCCCACCAACCGCACCAGCGTGGCCAGCTCTGTCCGCACGTCTTCCGGCCGGACCCAGACCGTCACCATTTCCATTTCCAACTGCCGCGCCACGATTTCGGCGAACGAGCCTTCGTCGTAGGAATCCTCTTCAAAGCGCAGCGTGAAAGCCTTCAGCGGACGCTTTGGATGCAGCGACCGCGCCACGGCCGAAACCAGCGACGAGTCAATGCCGCCGCTCAGAAACACGCCGAAGTCCACGTCCACGTCGCTCTGGCGGGCCACCGCGCCGCGAAACGTCTGGTCGAAAGCATCAAGCGACGGCGGCTGCTTGGTCGTTTCGAGGATGGGCCAGCGCCAGTAGCGGCGGCGCTGGATGCCTTTCGCGCTGATCTGGACCAGTTCGCCGGGAGCAACTTTCTGGATTTCGGCGAACGGCGTTTCCGGCGAAGGGAAGCTGCCAAGCTGAAGGAATTTTCGCAGCGCCTCCTGATCGAGCGTGACCGGCAGCCGGCCTTTGGAAACGATGGCCGCGACTTCCGTGGCGAAGATGATTTCCTCCGCGCCGCGAGCGAAGAACAGCGGTCGCTCGCCGGCCCGGTCCCGCGCCAGGGTGAGGCGGCGCGAGCGCGGATCCCACACCGCCACGGCAAACGCGCCGACGAGCCGGGAAGCGAACTCATCGCCCAATTCCGCGTAAAGCCCCGGAATCACCGCCACGTCGGTAGCCTGGCGCACCGGCCGGCCGTGCGCGGCGAGCCACTGACGCAGCTCGCGGTGGTTGTCAATTTCCCCGTTGCACACCACCACCACGCCGGTGGCGGATTCCAGCATCGGTTGGTTGCCGTCCGCCAGGCCGCGAATCGCCAACCGCGTCGCGCCCAACACGGCGTCGGGCGTGGCCAGGTGTCCGGCGGCGTCCGGGCCGCGATGCGACAGCGCCAGCAGCATGGCCTCGACTCGTCGCTGTGCCGCGTCGGGATCGCGCAGACCGGCCAGGGCGACGGTGCCGCAAATGCCACACATGTCAGGAGCCTCCCGGCGCGGGCAGCAGAGCGCCCAAGTATTCGCCTGGCAGCGTCTTGACCGGCACGCCACGAGCGGCGGCGACGCTTTCGAGCTTCGCCCGGTCTTCCAGCCGGACGATGAGATACACCGCCGTTTTGCGCGCCGCGAGCCAGGTTTCAAATTGCGCCAGCGGCACCAGGTTTTTCGGCCAGACAGCGCCCGGCTTCGCCAGGCCGAACAGGATGTAATTGCTCGTTAATTCATCGCCGTCCTTCGTGATGAGCGTCGCCGTGCGGCGCAGGTAAAACGGCAGGCCGTTGGGGAAACATTCCAGGCAGGCCAACTCGGTTTCCGGCGGCAGCGCGGGAAGTTCGCGGGCAAGGTAGCGGGCCGTCTTCGCGCCGAAAATCACGTCGAAGACGCCGAGATTCACGTTCACGAACAGCGGCGCGAACAGCGCAAGGCACAGGAAGCTCATCGCCGCGTTGCGCCGCAACCGCGCCAGGAGCGCGCAGCCGCCGAAGGCCGCCAGCGAAGCAATCATCGGCGCCGCGCACCGGCCCAGTTGCGCCGCGTCCGCCACCGGAATCCGCAGCGGACCGGCGAGCGAAGGAATGTACTTCGCCCCCACGACCGCCACGAGCGCCAGCAGCAGGCACAGCCCGCCAAAGACCACCGTCGCCCGGCTCACGATCCGGCCTGCCCGTCCGGCGGGGTCCGCCAGCGCCGCGTCCAGGAGCCGCGCCACCAGAAGTCCGCTCGCCACCGTCACGCTCAAGATGTAGCCGGGCAGTTTCGATTGGGAGATCGAGAAGAACACCACCACCAGCACCGCCCACACGATGCAAAGCCGGTCCGCGCGGTGTTTGGCCCAGCGCTCCCGCCACGTCGCCACCGCCGCTTCTGGCAGCAGCAGGCTCCACGGGACAAACGTGGCGAGGATGATGAGCGGGAAGAAATAGACCGGTTCCGAACGATGGAACTTCTTCGCCGTGGTGAAGCGGTTGAAAGATTCCTCCACCAGCCCGTAGTGCAGAAAGTCCTTATGCACGAAAGACAAGCCGACGAACCAAGGCAGCGTCACCGCGAAGAACCCCAGCAGGTTCACCGGCGCGAACAGTCGCTTCCACACGCCGCGCCGGCCTTCGATGCGCTGAAAGACCAGCAGCACCAGCGCCGGGATGAGGAAGCCCACCGGCCCCTTCACCAGCGTCGCGAACCCCGCCGCCGCCGCGCCAAGCAGATACCAGTTGCGCCGCGTCCGGCCTTCCGCCTCTTCCGCCAGGTAGCCGGCGAAAATCGCGCCGCAGACGAAGAAGGCCAGCGCGATGTCGAAGATCACCGTGCGGGAATTGGCCAGAAACAGTGGCGTGGTGCCAACGACGATTGCCGCCAGCAACCCGGTACGCGTGCTGTGAACTTTTCGGCCAAAGGCGAAAACCATCACCACCAGCGCCACGCCGAAAGCGGCGGACGGCACGCGCGCGGCGGTTTCGTTGTCACCGAACGCCGCCAGCGACAGCGCCACGGCCTTGAAGTAAAACGCCGGTTTGTCGAGGTAATCCACGCCGTTGTAAGACGGCACGAGCCAGGCGCCGGCGACTTTCATTTCCCGCGCCACTTCGGCGTTGCGACCTTCGTCGGGCTGGAGTAGCGGCAGGTGCCCCAAGCGGAAGCAGAGCGTGACGAAAACAATCACGCTGGCCAGCCAGGCCAGGGCGCGGTTCGATGGATAATCGGTGGATGACACGGGACGTTCGATGCGCAGAGGCTAACGAAATCGCCCGCTGACGCAAACGAATCTCAGCCGTCCCGCCTGGGATCGGTGCCTCCCGAAGTTGTCGGTGGAGACGACGGTTGCGACGGGAGCGAGAGCGTTACGCAAAATGGCGGGCGCTGCGCCATTCCACACTTTGCAAAGTGTGATATTAGCTGGAACAGAGTCGCTCACCGACAACTTGGGGATGCACTGGCCTGGGTTCAGGAAGGCGGCGCTGGGGGCAATCGGGCCACCCACTGATCCATGATCTCATCAAGCGAACAGCGCGTGGACAATTCCTTGAACTCAGCGGCACGGACCACCTCCCGTTCATCGAAGGCCACCAGGAAGCCACGCCAGCCGCCGACCCAGTTACCTCCGGTGGCACCCCCACCGCCCATACCGGCGGCTGCCGCCCACCAAACCCCACCGCCGCCGCGCACCTCCCAGGTGTAGGCCAGCGAGCGGGTGCGGCCAAATTTGGCGTAGTTCGTGCCCAAGGCAGCGATCACTTCGGCCCGCGTGGTCTGGCCGGGCCGGACGCAGAAGGTCTGTCTCGGTCCCAACTTCTGGCCGTATTCCACATGGGAGGTGACCGGCAAGGGCACGACGCCGACACAGCCCGTGAGAATGACCGCAGCGGCACCAGCCAGGAGCACCCGGAGCGATCCTTGAATGGAGAGGACGGTTTTCATGGCACCAGTATCCCACGGCCGCGGGCGGGAGTGTTAATTGATAAAACGCAGCCGACATTCGATAGGATTGATGACTTGGCGAAAGGAGAGACGTGATGAAACCGGAGGTCAAAATGAGGTTGGCGTTTGAACCACCACCACGCGGACGCAGCCAAGTGTTCGCCGCGTTCTCGGATGGTTTCATCAACCATTCCACCCGGCCCGACTCCGCCGCGCACAGGCGACAGTGAAGGCCTGGAAAATGGCCAGATGCTCCGGGTGACGCTCGACGAGCCGTTCCGGGTGGAACTGCACCGAAATCAGGAACGGCAGCAGATGTCTCGCGGCCCGCTTCAGTTCCAGGACTTCCACCAACCCGTCCGGCGCGCGGCCCGCTGCCACGAGCGGACTGCCGATCAGGTCCACCGCCTGGTGGTGGGTGCTGTTAACGCCCAAGCGCGGTTGCCCGACGACGCGCGCCAGTAACGAGCCGGCCTCCAGTTCGAGGTCGTGGACCACCTGGCGCTTGGCGTCAAGACGACGGTGGTTCACTCCGGTGGCCCGCTGGGTGGGCAGGTCCACGAACAGCGTGCCGCCGAACGCGATATTGAGCATCTGGTGCCCGCGACAGATGGCCAGCAGCGGTTTGCGTTGAAGGAAAACCTCCTCGATGAGCAGTAATTCACGTAAATCCCGCTCCCGGCACTCAGGGATCGCCCGGTCGCGCAGGTGCGCCGGCAAGCTGGGCGAATACAGTTCGGGATGAATGTCCTCCCCGCCCGTGAGCAGGACGCCGTCGGCACGGCGCACGCATTCGGCGATGAGTTCGCGCGACATCGTGCAAGGCATCGTCAACGGCAGCCCGCCCGCCGCCATCACGGCGCGCTGGTAACACTCGGACAAACTACTGGCAACGTCCCCCATCTCCACCCCTTTGCGTTCAACGCAGGGTGTGACGAGGATCAATGGCGGCGGAATCATGGCCGGTGGTTGTAATGGTTCCCGCCCCGTCTGTCAGCGGGAAAATCTTTCCTTGTGTGCCATTTCACCCGTTGCGCACAAACACCTTGCCCGGCAACTGCTTCACCAACCGCTTCATCTCCAGGCTGAACAGCGCCACGCTCACTGCCGACGCCGGCAGCCCACTGTGCCGGATTACTTCGTCAATGCCCGTCTCCTCGTGGCCCAGAATCTCGAAGACGCTTTGCTCATTCGCCGACAGCGGCAGCGCCGGCAAAGTGCCGGTCTCGCTCGCCGTTGGCGGACGGTTCGTCGCCGGGAAAAGGTATTCAAACTCACTCAAGATGTCCTCCGCGCCTTCGCAGAGTTTCGCGCCTTTCTTGATGAGATCGTGACAACCCTTGCTGCCGGGCGAATCAATCCGTCCCGGCACCGCGAACACCTGCCGCCCGTATTCCGTCGCGAAATTCGCCGTGATCAGCGCGCCGCTGTTCAACCCTGCCTCCACCACCACCGTCCCTAGTGTCATCCCGGCGACAATGCGGTTGCGAATAGGAAACGTCTGCCGATCCGCCTGCCGGTTGAATGGAAACTGCGTGATCACCGCCCCGCTGGCGGCAATACGATCAAACAACTCCTTGTTCTCTGGCGGCGTGATGTGATTGATGCCGCAGCCGAACACCGCCACCGTGCGCCCTTTCGCCGCCAGCGCGCCGGTGTGCGACGCCGTGTCCACGCCCCGCGCCCCGCCGCTGACCACCGTGACGCCCAGGTAAGCCAGTTGGTAGCCGAGCTTGCGCGCCGTCTCCACCCCGTAATGACTCACCTGCCGCGAGCCGACCATCGCGACGGCGTTCTTGTCCTGCGCCGTTAGCCGCCCTTTGACGTAGAGCACGACCGGTGGATCGTAAATCTCCCGGAGCGAAGGCGGGTAATCTTCATCCGCCGGCGTGATGACGTGGCAGCCGAAGTCCTCGATCCGCTTCAACTCCGCCGCCAAGTCCACCCGCTTCTCCCAATCGGCGATGGCGGCGGCGGTGTCCTCGCCGATGCCACGGACCTGCGTGAGTTGGTGCCGGGAGGCGCATAAAATAGCCGGGGCCTCGCCGAAATGGGCGAGCAACTGCCGGACGCGCACCGGCCCCACACCTTCGATCATGTTCAACGCCACCAACGCTTCGCGGGAATCCATGCGCTGGGGATACCCGTTGGCGGCGGCCGGCGCAAGTCTAAGTCGGCAAAGAAAACCGCAACGAGAGCTTGCCGCCCGGCTGGCGAGGTGTATAGTCGCCGCCAGTGAAGCTGTTAGGTGGCGTCACAGCGACACATGAAACTTCATCGCAATCTCGATAACTTCTTTGTTGTTCTGTTTTTCGTTACGGCCCTGCTGTCGCCGTTCTGGACAGGCGTGAAGGGGCAGGACTGGATGCGAACCTACGCACCATATGTCCGCTTTTTTCTCGCCATCAGCTACATTGCCCTTGGGCCTTGGCTTATGGCGTACGCGCTTAAGGTCAGGAATTCGGAGGAGGCCGCGACTATCTGGAGCAAGACGTGGCCGGTCGCTTTTTGTTTTGGAATCTTCTTCATTCTAGCTGGCACCGCGGGGCTATGGACCCTTCTTTTTCCGAAATGACTGGTCCGCCTAACCATCCGGCTGCACCGAACCGGGCGGGGCGCTTCCTGTTTGTGAGTCTGTTGCCATACTTCAGTCTTGCGTTGTCGCGCCCGGTCGGTGAGCCGGAGCGATGGGAGAGTCACTTTCACTTGCCGGCGGGGCGTCCAAAGGCAGTGCCCCACCAGTAATGCGGACAAAACGAAAAGACCGAATCCATGATAACCAACACCGCCCTTGCGCGAACAACCTGGCCGAAGCCGACGGCCGGGCCTTTAACGACTGCCTACGCCGCGCGGCTGCTGCCGCTGCTGCTCTTGACGCTGCCCGCCGCGGTGCAAGCTCAATACGATTACGCGACCAACAGCGACACGATAACCATCACCAGATACACCGGTTCCGGCGGGGCGGTGGTCATACCCAGCACCACCAATGGCCTGCTGGTTACCGGCATTGGCTCCCAAGCTTTCTACAACTGCGACAGCTTGACCAGCGTTACGATCCCCAACAGCGTCACCAACATCGGAAGCTCGGCGTTCGACAGTTGCACCGGCCTGACCAATGTGACGATCCCAAACAACATCACTTACATGGCAGACTATGTCTTCGCTTCCTGCACGAGCCTGACTAGCGTGACAATCCCTGACAGTGTCACCATCATAGGCGAATATGCCTTCTGGGACTGCGCCAGCCTGACCAGCGTCACGATCCCCAACAATGTCACCAGCATTGGAAGCTCTACGTTCCAATCCTGTAGCAGCCTGACCAACGTCACGGTCGGCAACAGTGTCGTCAGCATCGGAAGTTCGGCGTTCTGGAACTGTGGTGGCCTGACCAGCGTAGCGATTCCCAACAGCGTCACCAGCATCGGGGACTATGCCTTCACCAAGTGCAACCGCCTGACGGCCATCACGGTGGATGCACTACACTCCTTCTACAGCAGTGTGGAGGGAGTCTTGTTCAACCAGAGCCAGACTACTCTCGTTGCATACCCGATGGGAAGAACTGGGAGCTACACCGTCCCTGATAGCGTTACCAACATCGGCAGCGGGGCCTTCTGCTACTGCACTAACTTGACCAGCGTGACGATACCCAACAGCGTCACCGACATTGGTTACGTGGCGTTCGCCGCTTGTGACAGCCTGGCCAGCGTCACCATAGGCAATGGCGTCACCAGCATCGGTAGCTCCGCGTTCTATAACTGCACCAGCCTGACTAACACCTTGATCCCCGGCAGCGTTACTAGCATCGGGTGGGGGGCATTCAGGAACTGCGCCAGCCTTACCAGTGTCACGACCGGCAGTGGCGTAACTAACCTCCGGGAATGGACGTTCTCCGTGTGCTCCAATCTAACTAGCGTCACCATCGGCAAAGCCGTAGCCAGCATTGGCAGCTATGCTTTCACCGAGTGCGGCCGACTGACGGCGGTCACGGTGGAGGCAGCGAACGCTTTCTACAACAGCGTGGATGGCGTCGTATTTGACAAGACTAAGACTACCCTCGTCGCTTACCCGTCAGGCAGAGATGGAAGCTATGTGGTTCCCAACAGCGTCACCACCGTCGGGGAGGGGGCGTTCGCTGGCTGCTACGGCTTGACGGGGGTGTATTTCCAGGGGAACGTCCCGACCATTGGATTGGCTGCGTTCGACGGTGACGACAACGCGACGGTCTATTACTTGGCCGGGACAATGGGCTGGGGGCCGACGTTTGGTGGCCGTCCGGCGGTGCTATGGAACCCGCAGGTGCTTACCAGCGATGCCAGCTTCGGCATGCGGACCAACCGGTTTGGGTTCACCATCACCGGAGCCAGTGGCCTGGTCGTCGCGGTGGAAGCTTGCACCAACTTGGCCAATCCCCTTTGGATTTCGCTGGAAACCAACACCCTTTCCGACGGCTTGTGCTATTTCAGCGATCCGGAGTTGACGAGTCAGCCTACTCGCTTTTACCGCCTCCGCTCGCCGTGAGGCACGGGCGACTCAAGCTGGTATACACCTGCGCATAACTAAAGCTACATGCGATTGAGCAAAGCCATGTCCAGCGGGGCTTTGCGTAGCTTCTGACGTTTGTATCTTGGGGGGGAAGGTGCCCTTTTGAGCGGTTTCCCGTTGATTTCCTGGCTTTCCTT
>CAINDV010000899.1 GCA_903847485.1 uncultured Verrucomicrobiota bacterium | reverse complement strand
TCATGTTTATAGCTGCGTCCAGCTAAGAAAGCCCCAAGCCCCGGAGGGGCGGAATGTGCCCGCCCGGCCCCGCAGTTGGGCCGCCCCACAAAGACATTCCGCCCCTCCGGGGCTTAGGTCTCACTGGACTGGACGCGGCTATAAACATGGCGCTCCTACGGAGCTGACGCCAAGCTGCCCGCCTTAACTGAACGGCAATGCCCCCGCCGGGTCTGCCTATTCCGCACGGCAGCCGGGTGCGGGCACCCGGCCTACACCCGCGCCCAATCGCACTCTTGTAGGCCGGGTGCCCTCGCCCGGCGGGGACCGTCCCATAATGAGAGTCGCAGCCACCAATGGGGAACAACTTGGGGAAGATGGAGACCGGCGCGACGCCGGTCCTACGCGGGCGGTGACTTAGGACGCGGCCAACCCTTCGCGGATGGCGAAGCTGATTAGTTCGGCGGAACTGTCGTACCCGAGTTTGGCCTTCAAACGGGACCGGTAGGCTTCGATGGACTTGGCGGTGACGCCTAACTGGACGGCCATTTCTTTATTGCGTTTGCCTTGCACGAGTAACTGGAGCAGTTGTCGCTCACGCTCCGAGAGTGGCGGCGTGGTCGGCGCGGCGGCGAGCAGGTGCTCCCGGCAGTAACGGGCCAGCGCCGCCGCTACCTCCGGCGAGAAGTAGCCCTGGCCAGCCATGACGGCTTGGATGGCGCGGGTCATCTCTTCGGGCGAGTTCTCTTTGATGACATAGGCCAAGGCCCCGGCCCGGAGGGCGTCAAGGATGAGCGGGGCGCTGGAATCGCCGGAGAGCATGATGACTTTGATGCCGGGATGCCGGGCCAGCAGGCGGCGCGTGGTCTCGACGCCACTGATTTCCGGCAAATGGGCGTCCATGATAACCAGATCGGCCGGGTGCGTGGCCATTTGCTGGAGGGCGGCGAGGCAACTGTCGGCCTCCGCCACCGCTTGTATGCCCGGCAGCCGTGCCAGCATCAGGCGGAGGCCGTGGCGCACGATGGTGTGGTCGTCCACCAGCAGGATGCGGAGGGTGCCGGCGTTGGTAAGTGGTTTCATGGTAAGTGGGGGCCAAGGGGGAAGGCTGAAGGCTGAAGGCTGAAGGTTGAAGCCCGAAACCCCAGCCACTCTCACTCTGGCTTGGAGCGCGAGCTTCAGCGAGCCACCAGTTCGCGCACATGGGCGATGGTGCCGGAGCGGACCGGGAGTAATTGGTCGGCCATCAGCGTAACGACCGCGAGGGTGTCGCCGTTCAGGGCGGTGAATTCGACTTCGTAGCCCGCCCCGCCCCGATGCACGAGCACAACGGTGCCAAGGTCGCCGGCGCTCAAATCGTGCTCCGGCAAGTCACAGGCGAGAATCACATCATCCAGTTCTTTAGTCATAGGTACTGCTTTCGTTTGAGCGGATAAGCGGTCACAAAGCGCGGTCTCCGCTCGCCGCGTTCAACAAACCACACCGACCGCACCCCGGCAACGGCACCGTCGCGCAACGCCATGCGGCCCTCCACCACGAAACGGACGCCCAGGGGTGTGGCTTCCGTTTTGGCAAGGTGATGCTCGCCGGCGTGTTGCCGCAAAGCCTGGGCGAGCGTTTCCCAATCGTCCGCCTTGAATCCGTGACTGGCAAAGAAGCGGGCTTTGCTTTTGCCGGCCCGATGGTTCGGGTTCAGCAAGTAGAGCACGATCTTCGCTCTGGGCACTTCCGCTTCGTCGGCGAGCGGCAGCTTCATGCCTCGTCAACCAAGACTTCCCGTTTCGAGATGATCCGCATGGCGCGAATCTTGGGCGCACCACCCGCCGGCAGCAAGGCTATTCACACTTCAGCCGTCAGCCGTCAGCCGTCAGCCTTACTGGCGGCCAAGGGCAGGCGGAGATGGAAGGTGGCCCCGCGTCCCGGTTCACTCTCCAGTTGAATGCGGCCGCCTTGCGCTTCCACCGCCAGTTTGCAGAAGGTCAGGCCCAGGCCGGTCGAAGATCGCTGCCCCTGTTTGCGAGCCGCCACCTGGCCGAATTTCTGGAAGACCTTCTCATGGTACGCGGCCGGGATGCCGGGTCCGGTGTCGGCAATGGATAGGCACACGCATGACTCTTCCGGGACGATGGTTATCTGGATGCACCCATCCGGCGGGGTGAATTTTAGCGCGTTGTCCAAGAGATTCTGGAGGATCCGCCCGGTGATGGTCGGGTCACAATGCGCCCAGACCGGCGCGTCGGGTAAGTGGACTGATACCCGGCGGCCATGAGTCAAAGCGCCCAGGCGCTCAAGGGCGAGGTGGGTTAGTTGGCCCACGTCGCTGGCCGCGCAGTGGAGGGGCATCTGACCGGTTTCCAGGCGACTAACATCGAGCAAGGCACTGACCATGGCACATAACTCCCGGGTGG
>CAINDV010000898.1 GCA_903847485.1 uncultured Verrucomicrobiota bacterium | reverse complement strand
TGGGCAGCAGATCATTTTTCAGGTCCATACTCATGTTCATGTACACCAGTTTGCCCGGTGTCTTTTTTCCATGAGTCAACGATGCCTTTTTCCTCCTCCCAGCCCTATCCGCTCGGTGTCATTTAATTTGAGTCAACGCGTAAGCACATCGTCTTGGTCGGTATTGTTTGCAATTCGCAAACATCGCAGCGAGTTGGCTATCATCTACTAACCACCGTGGGAATGGGGTTTTGTTTGCACCGCAGGTGCATCCGGTGTGGTACGAAATTTTGCCCGCGTTTTGGCGGCTGCGGGGATTGGCGAAGCCTGGCGGCGGATGCGAGAATGTCCCCGGCCTGGCGAATTCTGGTCTTAAACCGGTCGACCTTGAGCCGGGTGGATTGGGCCAGGATGGCACAGTTTTTTGTGGCAGTTTCCTAGGGGAAATGTGGGACAGAATGGCTTAGCTTCGTGGTAGTCTGCGGGCGGGGTCCGGTGGGTGGAAGGGTCGGTTGTCGCCTCCGCAACGGCGTCCGTAGCGGGTGGCTGACGGCGTCGAGATGTGGCGCGTCGGCGAGAATACCCCCCGGCCTTCCCGCTGAGTAGCGGGGCAACAAAGGGCTGAGGGAATGCCGCGAAGCGGCGAGTTGCAGCGAGCGCCTCTGCCAATTCCAAGCAACTCACGCGAGATGCATGGCCACCCTCTGCCCGGCTCAGCGGCGATGACAACAGCAGCAACCGGTCACCCGGGAAGGTGGCTGTGGAACAGCCGCAGGATCACCCCCGCCGCCCCGGGCAAAACTCGCCCGGAGGGCGAGCCGGATTTCTGCGTGACTTAACCGGCGTAGAACGAAGTTCTAATTGTCGCCCACCGGAGGTGGACTCATTCCGCCCGCGCGGCAACCTCCTTTCTTGGGGGCCGTTCGGCTTGCAGTTGGGTGGGGAAAAGCGGCAGGACGTCGGCAGGCGTCCCACCCCAGAGGGCTGCTCAGAGGTCGATGTGGAGGTAGTCCAAGGCACCGTTGGCCGCCCGCGCGAGGCCGCGAAAAGCCAAGTGCGGCTCTTCGTAATCGAGGACGAAAACCAGGGTTGGCCAGAGCTCGCTGACCCGCAGGAAAAACGCCGTCGGCGGTTGCCAGGGAGGCTTGGAAAACACCTAAAACAAGCCTCCTTACGTCGGCTCCTACAGAGTTTGGTGCGGGCCTCTATGGCGGATTGTTTATGGCCGAGTCCCTTAGCGTCTTTGCGCCTTTGCGTTAAGCCCCCGCTGCTTGGTTATGGCTCAGCCGGCAGACCTTGGCGGCGTTGTTGGCGGATTCCCAAGTCAAATTCACGCGGGCCATCCTTACGGCTGATTCCCCCACGCTGGCGACGGCCATCGCCCGGTTCGGCGAACAGGAGGCCGCCGCCCAGCTACGCCAGGGAGCAGCGGTGCTGTCGTCGGCGCGCACCAATGCCACCGTCGAAATTGCCACGGCCCAGGCGCAGCAGATTTTGGCCGAAGCCCGCCGGCAGGCCGCGGAGATTCTCCAGCAAAGCCAGGAAGCGCTGGCGGCCAAAGAACGCGACTTGGCCGAGCGCGAGGCCAAACTCAAATTGGCGGCCATGCGTGTCTTCGAGCCATGCGGCGACGTGAGCCGCCGAAGTCCACCGGCCGGCCTGCAAGCCCGCCCAAATCCTGGACGCCTCGGCGGATCACGAACCGCTGACCAGCAAACCTGCCTGTAACCGGTGTAAGAATGATGACAGACCACGTTAACGGGTGCCTCCTTCACGGCGGGGGTTGCCCGGTCACAGTGAAAATAGCCGCAGCCGAAGCTTGCTTTATTCCGGCCGCCGCCCCCTTCTTGAGCGCGACACCATGAGTCACTCGCCTGACCAACCCACCCCGGCGGCCCCGGCGGCGGCGGCCCCCGCCCCGCCGACCACCAACTCCAGGCCGCCACGGCGCCGCCGGGCACCCGCCGCCGCCATGAACGAACCCGTGCGCATCTTGGTGGTGGACGACGATCCTGACACCCTGCGCGGCACCGTGCGGCTGTTGGAAAAAGCGGGTTACACCGTGGACCGGGCCGCCAGCGGCGAAGAGGCGCTACAGGCCGCCCAGAACCATCGTCCCGACCTGCTGTTACTGGACCACGACCTGCCGGGCATCAACGGCCTCGAAGTCTGCCGCCGCATTAAGCAGGATCCGGCCCTGGTGGATAGCCTCGTGGTCATCGTCTCGGCCGCGCACGCGGAGAGCGACCACCAGTCGGAGGGCCTGGAGTCAGGCGCGGATGGCTACATCGGCCGGCCGATCGGGAACCGCGAACTGTTGGCGCGAGTGGGCGCGTTGGTCCGCCTCCAGCGCCTGACCCGCTCGCTGCGCCTCCAGGCGGAGGCCGCGGAGCGCAGTCACGAAGCCGCGCGCCAGGCGCAACGGGTGGCCCTCGACCTGAAGGATGACGCAGTGGCCGCCCAAGCGCGGCTGGAAACCGCGCTGCAAGCCTTGCAGCGCGAGAACACCGCGCGCCAGCAAGCGGCGGAAGCCCTGCGCGATAGTGAGCAACGGTTCCGCACCTTACTGCAAGATGTTCACTCCGTAGCGGTGCAAGGCTATGCGCCGGACGGCACCACCCAATACTGGAATCGAGCGTCCGAGCAGTTATATGGCTATACGGCCCAAGAGGCGATTGGCCGCAACCTGCTGGATCTGATCATCCCGCCGGAAATGCGGGCGGGAGTCGCGCAGGCGATCCAGCAAATGGCAGCCACGGGGCAACCGATCCCAGCCGGGGAAATAACCTTGCTGCGGAAAGATGGTTCGCGCGTGACCGTGTTTTCCAACCATACCATCATTCAGATCGCCGGCCAGCCGCAGGAATTGTTCTGCCTGGATGTTGACCTTACCGCGCGCCAGCAGGCCGAGGCGGCGAATCGGGACTTGCAGCGCGAGAACACCGCGCGGCAGTTGGCGGAAGCCGCCCAGGAAGAGTCGCTCAGTCGCCTCCACAAGATCGCCAGCCGGTTGCCCGGCGTGGTCTATCAATACCGTCTGCGCCCCGATGGCACGTCCTGCTTTCCCTATGCCAGTGACGGCATCGGGGAGATTTACCGGGTTAGTCCGGAAGAAGTCCGCACGGATGCCGCCAAAGTATTTGCCATTCTACACCCGGACGACCTCGCCGGCATCGTCGCCTCCATCCAGCAATCGGCCCAAGCCTTGACCCCGTGGGTCCATGATTACCGGGTGAAGTTTGCCGATGGCACGGTGCGCTGGCTCGCCGGCAACGCGCTTCCCCAGCGGGAGGCCGACGGCGCCACGCTCTGGCACGGCTTTATCACCGATAGCACCAAGCGCCAGGAGACCGAGGAGTCGCTGCGCGTCCACCAAGTCGAGCTGGAGATGCAGAACGAACAGTTGCGTCACTCGCAAGCGGATCTGTCCGCCGCCAAGACGCGCTATTCCGATCTCTACGACCAGGCCCCGGTGGGCTATCTCACCCTCAGCGAGCACGGGTTGATCCTGGAGGCTAACCTCACCGCCGCCGCCTTGCTGGGCGTGACCCGGAGCGCGCTGGTCGAGCAGCCGCTCTCCCGCTTCATTCACTCCGAGCACCAGGATGCTTACCACTATTTCCGCCAGAAGCTCTCGGCGATCGGTAAGCCGCACGGGTGCGAACTGCGGCTGGTGTGCGGCGAAGGCTCGCCCTTCTGGGCGCACCTGGAAGCCACCGGCGCGACGGACGCCGCCTGCGCGACCGTGAGCCGCGTCACCTTCACCGACGTCACCGGGCGCCAGCAAGCCGAGGCGGCGCTAAAGGAGAGCGAGGCCAACTTCCGCACCTTCTTCGAGTCCATGACGGACTTGATCTTCGTCGGCACGCCGGAGGGCCGGATACTCTTCACCAACCGCGCCGTCAGCCGCACGCTGGGCTACACCACCGAGGAACTTGCCGCCATGCACTTACTAGAGGTGCATCCGGCCGACCGACGCCAGGAGGCCGAAGACATCTTCGGCGCGATGTTCCGGGGCGAGCGGGAGAGTTGCCCGTTGCCGCTGGCGCGCAAGGACGGCAGCTTGGTGCCGGTCGATACCCGCGTCTGGTTTGGTAAGTGGAACGGCCAGGACTGCCTCTTCGGCCTCTCCAAGAACCTAACCGCCGAGCAGGAGGCGCAGCAGCGCTTCGAGCGACTGTTCCGCGGCAACCCCGCGCTGATGGCGCTCTCTACTCTGCCAGACCGGCGCTTCTTCGATGTCAACGACGCCTTCCTGAACACGCTCGGCTATGCCAAGGGCGAAGTCATCGGCCACACCGTCGGCGAACTTAATGTGTTCCCGGACCCGGAGCAGCAGGCCGCGCTGGCGGATAAGTTGCAGGCGGCGACACATATCACCGGCTTTGAACTCCAAGTCCGGCGCGCGGACGGAAAGCTCCTTTACGGACTCTTCTCCGGGGAAGTCATCCAGAGCCAGGGACAAGACTACTCCCTGACGGTGATGATTGACATCACTGCCCGCAAGGAGGCGGAGGCGGCGCTGCGGGATAGTGAGGCCCAACACCGACTCTTGTTTGATAGTGCCGGGGACGCGATCTTGATCCACGACCTGGAAGCCCGGCTGCTGGCCGTCAACCCGGCCGCCTGCGCCCGGTACGGTTACTCCCACGCGGAACTACTGGCTTTGAACGTCCGCCAGGTGGACGCACCGGAGGAAGCCCGGCACATGCCGGAACGGATGGCCAGGCTGCGGGACCACGGTCATATCACCTTTGAAACCGTGCATCAGCGCCGGGACGGTTCACTTATCCCGACCGAGGTGAACGCGCAGTCGATTACCTGGGCTGGCCAACCGGCCATCCTAAGCCATAGTCGCGACCTCACCGAGCGCCACGCGGCGGCGGAGACCCTCCGCCGTTCGGAGGCGAAATACCGCACGCTCTTCGATTCGATGGCCGACGCCGTGATGCTGCTGGACGAAACCGGCTTCTTCGATTGCAACCCCGCGACCCTGGCGATGTTTGGCTGCGCGACCAGGGAGGAATTCCTCACGAAACATCCCACCGACGTTTCTCCGCCGCAGCAGCCGGACGGCGGGGATTCCCGGACGCTGGCGCAGGAGCGGATCGCCGCCGCGCTGGCCACGGGGAGCCAGCACTTCGAATGGGTGCATCGGCGGGCGGATACCGGCGCGAGTTTCCACGCCGAGGTAACACTTACCGCCCTGCAACTGGAGGGGCGGCCCGTGCTCCAGGGGGTGGTGCGCGACCTCACGGAACGCCAGCAGGCGGAGCTCGAACATGCGGCGATTATCGAGACCGCCCCGGAGGGGTTCTACCTGATGAATCAGGAAGGCCGGTTCCTCGAAGTCAACGCGGCCTACTGTCGGATGAGCGGTTACGCACGCCCGGAGTTACTTGCCCTGAACCTCGCGGACCTGGAGGCGGAGTATGAGGCCAAGACTATCCCGGCGCGCCTCGCGCAGATCGTCACCCAGAGCGATGCCCACTTCGAGACCCACCACCGGCGCAAGGACGGGAGTGTCTTCGCGGTGGCGATCAGCGTGCAGTTCTCCCCGGTGCGGGGCGGCGTATTCGTCGCCTTCCTGCAAGACATCGCCGAGCGCCAGCGGGCGGAGGCGGCGTTGCGGGAAAGCGAAGCCCGCCTGCGGGCGATTACCGACGCGGCTCAGGATGCCATTTTGATGCTGGATTCCGAAGGGCGAGTGTCCTATTGGAACCCGGCCGCCAAGCGCATTCTCGGCTATGCCAGCGCGGAAGCCATGGGGCAGAACCTGCATGATCTCATTGCGCCTCCGCGTTATCACGCCGCGCACCACGCCGCCTTCCCAGTGTTTCAACAGACCGGGCAAGGTGCCGCTGTGGGCAAGACTCTCGATCTGGCGGCCCGCCGCAAAGACGGCACGGAGATCTCGGTCCAACTCTCGCTTTCCACGGTCCTGGTAAGTGGCCGCTGGCATGCCGTGGGCCTGCTCCGCGACACCACCGAGCGCGAGCAAGCGGAGATCGAACATGCGGCGATCATCGCAACCGCCCTGGACGGGTTCTATATGGCGGACCTGGAGGGCCGGATCCTTGAAGTCAACGATGCCTATTGCCGGATGAGCGGTTACTCGCGTGCGGAGTTACTCTCCCTGCACCTCACGGACATGGAGGCTGTGGAGACGAGCGCGGACACCCAGCGGCACGTTAAGAAGATCGTTGCCGAGGGCCAGGGCCAGTTTGAAACCGCTCACCGCCGCAAGGACGGGAGTATCTTCCAGTTGGCGGCCAGCGTGCAGTTCTCCCCCGCGCGGGGCGGCGTCCTCATCGCCTTCATGCAGGACATTACCGCGCGCCTCCAGGCCGAGGCGGCGCGACGGGAGGCGGAGCGTTTCACCCGCGCCACCATTGACGCCCTCCCCGACCAGCTCTGCGTCTTGGATGCCACCGGGGCCATTCTTACCACCAACCGCGCCTGGGATGACTTTGCCGCGGCCAATGCGCTCCCGAC